>NZ_LWFT01001104.1:0-553 GCF_001635105.1 Oleiphilus sp. HI0079 | reverse complement strand
TAAAATCATGAAAATTGGATTAATACTTTGCAGTAGAGCTTCAATTGAACTTAGCGTTGCATCGATTGGGGCTTTAATCGCAGAGAAAAATGGTCGGAAATTGCCAACCACCCAACCGATTCCAGTCTCGACCCAGCTCTCAAGCGGAATGAGCTCATTGGCAAACGGATCTATAATCGAAAAAGGCGCATCTGGCTCTGGAGCACCAGCTGATAGAGTCTGGCTAGTGGTTGTCTCACTCGCTGCCCCCCAGGGGTTGGCATCTGAGTTTACCTCTTCTATCGACTCTTGTACTTCGGTCACTGCCCATGGATTACTCGCGTCCTGACTCATACGTCTTCCTCCCGATCCAGAGTCTCAAGCAATATGGTGCGGCTTATAACACCCAAATACTTGTTTGCTTCATCTACTACCGGAATTGGGCATGGCCCCTGCGCAACCGCTCCCAGAGTTTCTTTAATAGCCATGTCTGAAGGCAAGGGTTGAATATCAAGGTAGGCTTGCTCAAGCGTCTTCTCCTCCTTGATCACGCTATTTAGCGAATCAGCAGAAA
>NZ_LWFT01001103.1:0-853 GCF_001635105.1 Oleiphilus sp. HI0079 | reverse complement strand
ACCGTTAGTAGCCAGTACTTCAAACTGCTTTTCACCATCGACATCTGCGATCTCGATGATCGATATATCAAACGTACCGCCACCTAAGTCGTATACAGCAATCGTCGAGTCACCCTGACTCTTATCTAAGCCATAAGCAAGCGCAGCTGCTGTTGGCTCGTTGATGATGCGCTTAACGTCTAGGCCTGCGATTTTGCCTGCATCTTTTGTCGCCTGGCGCTGCGAGTCATTAAAGTATGCTGGAACGGTAATGACCGCTTCAGTGACTGACTCACCCAGATAGTCTTCTGCTGTTTTCTTCATCTTTTTCAAGATCTCAGCAGAAATTTGAGGCGGCGCTTTCTTATCGCCTTTTACTTCAACCCAAGCATCACCGTTGTCTGCCTTCGTGATTTTGTAAGGCACCATTTTGATGTCTTTCTGAACCACGTCATCTTCAAAACGACGACCGATCAAACGCTTAATCGCAAACAACGTATTGCTCGGATTAGTAACCGCCTGACGCTTGGCAGGCTGCCCCACCAATGTTTCGTTGTCATCTGTAAACGCAATAATCGAAGGCGTGGTACGATCGCCCTCAGCGTTTTCAATTACTTTTGCTTTGTCGCCATCAAGAACAGCAACACATGAATTCGTTGTACCTAAGTCAATTCCAATGATTTTGCCCATTGATTCACTCCACTCTCTAATCTGCCGAGCTTGTTAACAGCTCTATTAACCTTTGATCTAGATGTATGGTCACTTGCTTAATTTTCAAGCGCATAACCACATAAAAAACACATATAAATCGCTATTTTTTGACTTTCCTTGCTTCGAAAGTCCGTAACATTTACTTAGCAACAATTACCATCGC
>NZ_LWFT01001102.1:0-813 GCF_001635105.1 Oleiphilus sp. HI0079 | reverse complement strand
GCGAGCTCGTGGTACAAAGCTCTCAGCAAATTAGCAGTTCACTTGAGTCGATTCGGTCGGCTATTGAGCGCATTTCAGATATGTCTTTTCAGGTTGCAACGGCAACAGAGCAGCAATCAAGCGTGGTGGACGATCTCAATCAGCACATTGTTTCGATCAATGATATGGCGAACCAGACAAGCCATGTCTCGCAGCAAAATGCCAACTCATGCGATGAGATGTCCGCTCAGGCTGAACGCCTTTCAAACCTGGTTGGCAACTTTAAGTACTGATCAAGCACAACTCAAAACCCATGCCCATCAACACATGGCTAGAAAAACCGCGTCCAGGCGAACCGAATGTTGTACCCTTCGGTTTCGTCGACGATGGGGCTGTCGCTAATTTCGTTGGCGTACCAGACATACCCTAGATCAATCCTCGTAAAGCCACCAAAAAGAATCGGCGTGGAAAAGTTCAAATCCGCTCTGTAACTCAAGCCGGACTTTGCGCTATAGGCGGCTCGATTGGCTGTTGCTTCGGACTCTTTGACACCATAGTAGTAGTCGATCAAATTCGCACTGAGGTAATGCACAGACACTTCGGGAACAAAAAAGAATGGCCCGCGATTGAACTGCCGCGAGATCTGGAAGCTTGTTTCGGAGCCTTTGTGTTTTGACAACACATCATGCATGTAAGAAAACTCAAAACGCGCAACGTCTTTAGGCTGATAACCAAACACCAAACCACCATCAATCGTTCTGTCGCGATCATCCATGCCACTAAGCGAAGCACTGTCCTCGGCTTCATAACCATCAAATCGCACAGCCAATCGCG
>NZ_LWFT01001101.1:0-881 GCF_001635105.1 Oleiphilus sp. HI0079 | reverse complement strand
GTTTGAAGTGCATCACCGGTTAATATCGCTGTTGCTTCATCAAAAGCGATATGGCACGTTGCCTGTCCTCTGCGAAGTGCGTCATCGTCCATGGCTGGTAGATCGTCATGAACCAACGAGTAAGCATGGATGAACTCCAATGAGCAGGCTGCATGCAGTGCTTTGTTAGAATCTGTGCCTAACGCTTTTGCGGTGGCTAGACAAAGTATTGGTCGAATGCGTTTGCCGCCTAGCAGCAAACTGTAGCGCATAGCATTGGTGAGCCTTGCATCGCTTGTGCTCGTTTGATCAAGAAAGCGAGACAGAGCTGTATCGATTTCAGCCCGATATACGTCGAAAAACGCGGGTTTGTTCATTTTTATCGTCTTATACTGCCTGGCTCTGGTCGTCCTCAGAGTTGAAGGGTACTTTCTTTAATTCGCCGTTCTCTTCCAAAAGTTCATTCACGCGTTGTTCTGCTTTGCGTAGAGTTTGTTGGCAGTTACGTGTTAATTTAACGCCCTGTTCGAACGCCTCCAGCGATTGTTCTAGAGAAAGCTCGCCTTTCTCCATTCTTTCAACAATGGCCTCAAGTTGCTCAAGAGACTCTTCGAAGTCATTCAGTGCTGAGTCGTTCTGGTTCGGCATAGTGATCTTTTTATCCGGTTTATTGCATTTTTGATGCGGCTGATTAAAAACATCTCGTGAAAATGTGCCATTTAGGTCTACACTTTTGGATGCTGAGTGCTCGCTTTGAAAACTCATGGCTTGCGTAAAGTTTGCGCTCGACAAGTCAAAAAACTTGGCGCTAAGTATAACCACTGTTTCCATTTCGTTGAACCTGCTTTTTTCTTGCGGTTTGCCGAATAATTAAAGATAACTTCGATTTTTTAGAGGGACTG
>NZ_LWFT01001100.1:0-827 GCF_001635105.1 Oleiphilus sp. HI0079 | reverse complement strand
GAAGTTTCGGGCCAATGCTGGCCAAAGACCTTGTTGCCTCGGGTGAAATTCTAAAAATGAGTAATGAGCTTGTTCGGCCTTTTTATCTTGACAAGGCTTCAAAGGCCGAGGCCTTTAAGTCGCTTTGCAGAGATTTGCCTGTTTCGTTGCATAAGGTTGAGGGGGCGATGTTTCTCTGGATTTGGATGAAAGGTTGTCCTGTCTCAAGTCAGCAGATGTATGAGCGTTTAAAAACGCGTGGTGTTCTTGTTGTACCAGGCCATCATTTCTTTCCCGGCCTAGATAGTGAGCATGATCTTGATTGGTCGCATCGCAATGAATGCTTGCGCGTTACCTATTCGCAGGATGAGGAACGTGTAAGAAAGGGCTTACAAATTATCGCTGATACGATTCGAGAGGCATATCATCATTAGTTGGTTTGAGTGAGAAATTGCCTGCTCTTTTAACAGCAGCATAGGTATCGAGAATAAAAAATATGAATGATGTTTTTCATGCGCTGATGTTTATTGTGATTTTTGGGACCCTTTTTCTAAGTTTGATCGCTTGGGAAGCTTGGTACTTGAAACGCAAAAATATTGATTCTTATCATTGGAATGAGACCTTGGCGAACATTTCTACCGGCGCGATGTATAAGGTTTTTGATGGCATTGCTGTAGCGTTGTTCATTCAGTTTTTCTATGAAGAAGTTCAGCAATACGGTTTTGGTTACACGCCTGAAGCTGGGTTCTTCGCCATTGCGTTTCTGGTCGTTTCCCAAGATTTTTTCTACTACTGGTACCATGTTGCGATGCATAAGGTGCGTTGGATGTGGGCTGTGCATGTAACCC
>NZ_LWFT01001099.1:0-854 GCF_001635105.1 Oleiphilus sp. HI0079 | reverse complement strand
ACTTTCGTACAAAAGTGAACGCGAATATTGGCAACTCAGCGGTGACATCATCCATTCAGGAAGAGGTCGAGAAAACAGTTTGGTCGACTCGATGGGGCGCAGATACCGTAATGGATTTGAGCACCGGCGAGAACATCCATGAAACGCGTGAGTGGATTATTCGTAATTCGTCAGTACCGATTGGTACAGTGCCAATTTACCAAGCGTTAGAAAAATGCGGCGGAATTGCTGAAGACCTTACGTGGGAGCTTTATCGCGATACGCTGATTGAGCAGGCAGAGCAGGGCGTTGATTACTTCACGATCCACGCTGGCGTGTTGCTGCGTTACGTGCCAATGACGGCAAAGCGTGTGACAGGGATTGTGAGTCGAGGAGGTTCCATCATGGCTAAGTGGTGCCTTGCGCATCATAAAGAGAACTTCCTTTATACGCATTTCGAAGAGATCTGCGAGATCATGAAGGCCTACGATGTGTGCTTCTCTCTGGGTGACGGTTTACGGCCAGGTTCGATTGCGGATGCGAATGATGAGGCACAGTTTTCTGAGCTACGCACGCTGGGTGAGTTAACCAAGATTGCATGGAAGCACGACGTGCAAACCTTCATTGAGGGCCCCGGGCATGTGCCTATGCACATGATTAAAGAAAACATGGAAGAGCAACTTGAGCATTGTGGAGAGGCCCCGTTCTATACACTTGGGCCACTGACTACTGATATTGCACCGGGCTATGACCACTTTACATCCGGTATTGGTGCAGCACTCATTGGTTGGTACGGTTGCGCTATGCTGTGTTACGTGACACCAAAAGAGCATTTGGGTTTGCCGAATAAAGATGACGTGAAACAAGGATTGATC
>NZ_LWFT01001098.1:0-710 GCF_001635105.1 Oleiphilus sp. HI0079 | reverse complement strand
GACAAGCGATCGATCAAGGACAGACTTTGAGCTCGAAGAGAGGTGGCTAGGCGCTGAGCGGCTTTTCCTGTCGGGGCAAGGCAAACAGCCCGTAATGGCTGATTGTCTGGTTGTGTAATCTGCTCCTGCAATAGTCGCAGGATCATCAGTTTGGCCGCGGTCGTCGTTTTACCTGTTCCCGGTCCACCACTTACCAAGACTAAATCTGAAAGCAAGGCATGCGCCGCAGCTAGCGCCTGATGGTCAAACGCTTCTCTTTGTGGATTCTTACCTTCTTTGCCCTTAGCTGTTAGATCATTGCCATCAAACTCAAACAGACGCTGAACATAGTGTGTCATCTGGTCCGACATTCCCGAGATAGTGACCGCTCGACGATCAAGGCGCGTCTTGATCCATTTTTCGACCGTATTCTGAAGTGACGCGTGACGAGCAAGCCACCATCGCCCTTCGGCAAAAACAATATCTAAACGAAGTTTGCGCGAGTCACACCCGCTATCACCATCACTATGGCTATCACCCTCACTATCACTGTCAGAGCCAGAATCATCCGTTAATTGCGCATCATCTAAGGTCTCAGCGAGCGTCTTCAAAACCTTTGCGAGTTCAGTTTGGTCGTCGAATGATGTCCAAGAAAAGACTACGAGACTCCGGTAGCGCTGCAAGCCTTCTAGGTCTAACCCTGCCTCGCCGCGACTACTTGCAAAAGACAG
>NZ_LWFT01001097.1:0-952 GCF_001635105.1 Oleiphilus sp. HI0079 | reverse complement strand
CTTAAGACCATTGCGTGGTGCACGGGTGGTGCGCAAAGTATGATTGAGAAAGCTGTGGATCTTGGAGTGGATGCCTATATAAGCGGCGAGATTTCGGAGCCAACTGTTCACATAGCGCGAGAAACAGGTGTCGTTTATTTTTCTGCAGGCCATCATGCGACCGAGCGTTATGGCGTCAAGGCGCTGGGCGAGCATTTGGCCAGCCAGTTTGACATCGAGTTTGTTTTTGCAGATATCGATAACCCGGTTTGACGTGCCGTCTCTATAGAATTACTTCTGTTTGTATTCTTGTTCTAACTGTTCATCAAAATCTTTGAGTTTTTTACCCTCGAAACCAAATCCCTCTGAGAGTGTACCGCCTTCTTCAGGCACGTCTTTGGGCGCGTAATCCATTGGTGGGGTTAGGTCGCTATCAGGGATTTCAATGGTGTGGCCTCGATGGCTTGGATTTGCCTGAGTATTGAAGTTGAGCGTTAGAAGCTCTTCGACATCGCCTCCCTCACAAAGCTTACGCGCTCCGCTAGCGAGTTGTTCGTTCACTTCTCGATATGTTTTGTTGAGTGTTTGAACTTTGCGGGCGGTATCCATGAAATGAGACGTGACGTCCGCTTGATAGCGAGTGAATCGATCTTCAGTTTCAGTCAGTTTTTGCTGTAGTCGCGTTACTCTTCTTGCATCGTTAGCGGTTTTCTTCTGCAGAAGAATGCCCACCGCGATACCCAATACAAATAAGCCAAATGCGGCAATAAGCTGAATAGTTGTATCTGTCACGCGAACTCCATGGTGATTTTCTTTTCAGCAGACGATACTAAAACCCTTTGACTGCTAAGACAATAGAAGAAGCTCTCATCAGAACAGACGGCAGAATTATTGGCCTTTCTTGTCGGTTCACGGCAAAATATGCGCCGCTCGAAAACGGGCTTCAACAATTGCTTTATTCAGCTAGCAGGTT
>NZ_LWFT01001096.1:0-576 GCF_001635105.1 Oleiphilus sp. HI0079 | reverse complement strand
GCATATTTATAATCCTTCAGCGCGTATAGGCTGTGCGCTTTTATGATCCGGGTCTCGGCCAGTACCTTGTTTGATGGGCTTGGTTGCCAGTCAAGTAAGCGTTCTGTAAGTTCGATGCTCTGAACATAGTCTTGCTCTGCAAAAGCATCTTGCGTGGCTGAGTAAAGAACGTCGTCTGCCCGTCTGTCTGTCGAAAATTCGTCGACGAAGCGCAGGCGACTCTTTTGCCGTAAATCTTTATTCGCTGTTAGTACTCGAGGGTTGTTCGCATCCCATGAGCGAGAAAAACCATTGTAGGCCAATATCGACGCATAAGCGGCTTCATTTGCTTTGTCGTAACTCGGAAAATAATACCCTGCTGCCTCAAATGCGTAGATTGCGCTTGCCCAGTTTTCTAAAGCGAGCCGGCACTCTCCAAGTAACATTAACGTTTCGGGCGTTTGGCGTTCGCTTGGGAATGCAACGACAAAATCGCCGTAATAGCGTGCCGCTTTTCGGTAGTTGCTTGCGCGCGCTTGCTTCTGATTTTGCTTTTCTGCTCTTTGTGCAAGAACGTAGTGACGATCTGCTAACTCG
>NZ_LWFT01001095.1:0-879 GCF_001635105.1 Oleiphilus sp. HI0079 | reverse complement strand
TAAACGCTTGGGCAAACCGGTGGCCGGGTCCAAGCGATCTCGCAAATCATAACTGGCCTTCGCACCAGACACGTAAGTATCTAACGTCATGTCTGCTTGAATATCACCTCGCAGGAAATTTAACCGTGCTTTACCATCGGCATCGGCATCAAAGTTCGTAGCGTCATCACTGTTATAATCAGGGTCACCCGAAACAAAAGGATACGTCGCATCACGAACACTACCATCTGGGTTTGTCTTCAGATCAAGCTTTTGATGGTCCTGTAAGCTATCCCACTGAAATGGCGCTCCTTCAGGATTACCGTCAGCATCTTTACCCCACGTGAGGATGGTACGTGGTTTATCCTCGAGATCTCGAGAATTCAACAAATACGCCGCTGCAGTCGGATCGCCATTACTATCCTCCCAAATAGGATCGCCGACCGCTCCAGAGGTTGGATCAAGCAACAAGCCGCCAACATCACCAGTCCAGTCGGCCGCATTAAAGATGGAGGTAAAAATCGCTGTGCCTTCGGTAGATTGCAACGAAGAAGCGTTGAATGTGACCCCAGAACCGCTACCTATGGTCGCGATAATGTCAGACAGAGCTGCACCCAGCGCAGTTTTTAGCTGATCAGGTGTTGCCGCGCTATACATACCTCCACGGCCATTCACTGCGGCATGGTACAAATCGTCGATCTGACGCGCATCGCGAGAATTGTTTACATTAGGCCATGTGGGTGGCGTCGTGTGCGCGTCTTCCATGTCATTGTGCGTAACACCAAAAATAGTACCTTTAGCCCCTAATCCCACTGTATAGGTATTCATGTGTAGATTGGTATTACAATCTTCCCAAGCCTCGGCCGTGCCGTCTCCACATGCTCCAGCGACCTTCACGTT
>NZ_LWFT01001094.1:0-16620 GCF_001635105.1 Oleiphilus sp. HI0079 | reverse complement strand
TTGTCCTATTAGTATCTGGGCGCAAGTGTACTCCGTCATTGCGCGAAACCAAAGTCAATAATTTAAAACTGCAAATATTATAGAAGAGCTATTGTATGGCGCGTTCAAAGTCCAGTGGTCGTTGGCTTAAAGAGCATTTTGATGATCAATATGTAAAGCGTTCGCAAGAAGACGGCTATCGTTCTCGTGCGAGCTATAAACTCATCGAGCTGCATGAAAAAGACAAGTTGTTTAAAAAAGGCATGACGGTGATTGATCTGGGTGCGGCGCCGGGCGGGTGGACTCAGGTTGCAGCAGAGTACATTGGTGATTCTGGAAAAGTGATCGCGAGCGATATATTGCCGATGGATCCGCTGCCAGACGTGACGTTTGTGCAAGGTGATTTTACGGATGACGATGTCTTCGAAATGATTTTGGCAGAAATAGATGGCAAGGTAGATCTTGTAATCTCAGATATGGCCCCCAATATGAGTGGTAACTCTGCAGTTGATATTCCTTCTGCGATGTACTTGGTTGAGCTAGCTTTAGATATGTCCGCTCACACCTTAAAACCAGGCGGAAACTTTGTGGCAAAGGTATTTCAAGGTGAGGGCTTTGATGCTTTGCTAGCGCAAATGCGCACAATGTTTACGAAAGTATATTCCCGTAAACCGGATGCATCGCGTGCTCGGTCGAGAGAAATATACCAGATAGGAATAGGTTACAAAGGCCAGTAGCAGCGGGTTATCAAAGTATTGTTAAAGGCTTTAGCAAATTTTCATTCGCTCGCCGAATGAAAACTGTAAATATGTAGGTTCGGTAAATAGTATATTTAAGAATCTGGTTGTATATTTTACTTCGTATTAAACACACAACTTTTCACAAGTGAGGGGCTTCCCTTGAACGATATGGTCAAGAATTTAGTGCTTTGGTTGGTGATTGCTGCAGTTTTGCTGACAGTGTTCAACAACTTTAGTGCGCAGCAGAAAACACAACCAATGAACTACTCACAGTTTATTGAGTTAGTACAAAGCGGTCAGGTGCGTCAGGTTGTGATTGATGGGCTGCATTTTGAGATTGAGACGAGCGATCAGCGTAAGTACTCAACGGTAAGACCAATGGTTGAAGATCCGAAATTAATGGATGAGCTGATCAACAATAACGTCACTGTTATTGGTAAAGAGCCTGAGAAGCAAAGCATTTGGTCTCAGCTGCTCGTCGCGTCATTTCCGATTTTGGTGATTATTGCTGTGTTTATGTTCTTCATGCGGCAGATGCAAGGAGGGGGTGGCGGCAAAGGACCGATGTCTTTTGGAAAAAGCAAAGCGCGTTTGATGAGTGAAGATCAAATTAAAACCACTTTTGCTGATGTTGCTGGCGTCGATGAGGCGAAGGAAGACGTTAAAGAGCTTGTCGAGTTTTTGAGAGATCCTAGCAAATTTCAACGCTTGGGTGGTCAGATTCCAAGAGGCGTTCTCATGGTTGGTCAGCCAGGTACGGGTAAGACATTGCTCGCCAAAGCGATCGCTGGTGAGGCAAAAGTGCCTTTCTTTTCAATTTCAGGTTCTGACTTTGTAGAAATGTTTGTTGGTGTGGGTGCTTCTCGTGTTCGCGACATGTTTGAGCAGGCGAAGAAGCAGTCACCATGTATTATTTTTATCGATGAAATCGATGCCGTTGGACGTCATCGAGGCGCGGGTCTAGGTGGTGGTCATGATGAGCGTGAACAGACGCTGAACCAATTGCTTGTCGAGATGGATGGTTTTGAGGGGAATGAGGGTGTCATTGTTATTGCCGCGACCAACCGTCCTGATGTCCTTGATCCTGCCTTGTTGCGACCGGGGCGCTTTGACCGACAGGTAGTGGTTGGCTTGCCTGATATTCTTGGGCGAGAGCAAATCTTGAAAGTACACATGAAAAAGGTGCCTTTGGATGACGACGTTGAGCCAGGTTTAATCGCTCGAGGAACGCCGGGTTTTTCTGGCGCAGACTTGGCTAATTTGGTGAATGAGGCGTCTTTGTTTGCAGCGCGCGCGAACAAGCGCACTGTTTCCATGGTTGAGTTTGAGTTGGCGAAAGACAAAATCATGATGGGTGCTGAGCGTAAGTCGATGGTGATGTCTGAGAAAGAAAAGCTCAACACGGCGTTTCACGAGGCAGGGCATGCGATCGTTGGGCGCTTGATGCCAGAGCATGATCCGGTTTACAAAGTCAGCATTATTCCTCGCGGCCGTGCACTGGGTGTCACTATGTTTTTGCCGGAGGAAGATCGCTACAGTATGAGTCGGCAGCATTTAATTAGTAATATTTGCTCGCTTTACGGAGGGCGAATTGCTGAAGAGATGACGTTAGGCCCCGAAGGGGTCACTACTGGCGCCTCTAACGACATTGAGCGGGCAACAGAAATAGCGCGAAATATGGTCACGAAATGGGGGCTTTCAGAGAAGCTTGGTCCACTGAAATATGACGAAGCACAAGAAGAAGTGTTTCTAGGCAAATCTGCAGGCGGTGGAGCTTCTCATGTAGCGGCATCAACTCAGGCAAGCATTGATACTGAAGTGCGTTCTATTATCGATGAGTGTTATGCGCGTGCTCAAAAAATCCTGGAGGATAATCGCTCAAAACTGGATGCAATGGCTGATGCCTTGATGAAGTATGAGACGATCGATTCGCCGCAGATTGACGATATTATGAATGACAAGACACCTCGCCCGCCGAAGGGTTGGGGCGGAAATAGTGACTCAGGTAGTACTGGTGGTTCATCTGCTGTGGCGGATGATGCTGTGGAGGCGTCTAAGTCTGATCCAAAGTCCGAACCTCCTGTTGATGGTGTGGGTGGCCCGGCTGAAGGGCACTAATACTTCGTCCTGAAATTTAAAATGAATAAGGGCGCGACGAAAGTTGCGCCCTTTCTTTTTGGTCAAAAAGGTATGGATTTTACTAGGGCCCAGGTAATGGGTGTTTTGAATGTTACGCCGGACTCTTTCTCCGATGGAGGCAGATACTCGAGAGTAGAGGCTGCTCTGGAGCAAGCGCTTAGAATGGTAGATGATGGCGCCTCAATCATCGATATTGGCGGTGAGTCTACGCGTCCAGGCGCAGCAAAGGTGAGTGAGCAACAAGAGCTTGACCGGGTAATGCCTGTTGTTGAGCGTTTGAGGTGCGAGTCCGACGTTGTTATTTCTCTTGATACGAGTACTCCTGTGGTTATGAGGGAAGGTTTGGCGCTCGGAGTGCAGATGATAAATGATGTGCGTGCTTTTCAGAGGGAGGGTGCGTTGGAGGCGATCCAAGGAAGTGCGGGTTATTTTTGTCTTATGCATATGCAGGGCGAGCCAGATACTATGCAGCATGCGCCGCGATACAAGAGTGTGGTTCAAGAAGTTTCTGCGTTTTTGAGGGAGCGCGCTGCCGCTCTAAGTTCCTATGGTATTGCGAAGGAGCAGATCCTATTGGATCCTGGGTTTGGGTTTGGAAAAACACTTTCTCATAATTATAGTCTTCTCAAACATTTAGCCGATTTGAAAACCCTTGATTTTCCGCTTCTGATCGGAGTCTCTCGTAAATCTATGATTGGAAATGTTCTGGAGAAAGGAGTTGAGGGTAGGCTTTTCGGGAGTGTTGCTGCGGCTTTGTTGGCTCTTGAGCGCGGTGCGGCTATTCTTAGGGTACATGACGTTGCACCTACCATGGATGCGGTAAAGATTTGGTCTGCTATGCAGGCCGCAGAATAGAAATAAGAGAGAGTTGTATGGCTGACAGGAAGTATTTTGGGACAGATGGTATTCGTGGTCGTCTTGGTCAGGGGGCGATTACGCCTGAATTTATGCTCAAACTGGGCTGGGCATGTGGGCAGGTTTTTAAAAAACAGGGTTCGGCGAACAAAGTCATTATCGGAAAGGACACAAGGATCTCCGGTTATCTATTTGAGTCGGCTCTGGAGGCCGGCTTAGCAGCAGCCGGAGTTGGTATCCGTTTGATTGGTCCTATGCCTACGCCAGCCGTTGCCTATTTGACACGTACATATCGGGCGAACGCAGGCATTGTCATCAGTGCTTCTCACAATCCCTACGAAGATAACGGCATTAAGTTCTTCTCGTCTAAAGGCATGAAGTTAGACGACGAGGTTGAGCTTGAAATTGAGAAATGGCTCGAAAAGGATCTGGAGGTTGTGCCTCCAAGTGAATTAGGTAAAGCCAAAAGGATTGATGATGCGGTCGGGCGCTACGTTGAATATTGCAAGAGTACAATTCCGAGCCAGATGAGTCTTGAAGGTATGAAGATTGTACTTGATTGTGCGCATGGCGCTACTTATCAGGTGGCTCCTTATGTATTTCGGGAGTTGGGAGCGGAGGTTGTTGCAACAGGCGTCGAGCCGGATGGTTTGAACATCAACAAAAACGTCGGTTCGACGAGCCCTTCTGCTCTCGTCGAGCGAGTTCTGCTAGAGCAGGCTGATCTTGGTATTGCCTTCGATGGAGATGGTGACCGTGNTGTGATGGTGACGGCTGAGGGGGCGATTGTCGATGGTGACGAACTGATCTTTATCATTGCGAAAGATCGGCATTTACAAGGTGCGCTTGACGGTGGTGTGGTCGGAACTCAGATGACAAATTTTGGGGTCGAAGTTGCCTTTGGTGCTCTAGATATCCCTTTTTCCCGCGCTAAAGTGGGCGATCGTTACGTTATGGAGCAGCTTAAAGCAAATGAATGGTTGCTTGGTGGTGAGGGTTCAGGACATTTGATCTGTTTTGATAAGTCAACAACAGGTGATGGGATTGTATCTGCGCTGCAGGTCTTAAGGGCAATGTGGCGCAGACAGTTGTCGCTGTCGGCGTTAGCGGGAGAAATGTCCAAGTTACCGCAAGTTCTCAAAAATGTGCGGATTGCTGAGCGATGCGATCCTATGGAAAATCCGCACGTAGCGCAGGCGGTTGCCGATCAAGAAAAACGCTTTCACGGTAAAGGAAGAGTGTTGCTGCGCGCCTCTGGCACTGAGCCTTTAATTCGCGTAATGGCAGAGGGTGAAGACTCGCAATTAGTCGACCAAGTTGTCGATCATTTGGTGGGTGTTGTTTCTGACGTTTTGGCTTAGCTATTTTGGGTTTTATACGTCTTGTAGTTCGGGCGCAACTCGGTTAGTATTTGCGCCCGCTTGAACTGAGGTAGAACGATGCGTCGCAAAATTGTTGCTGGTAATTGGAAAATGAACGGTGACATCGACTTTGCGAATAAGTTCTGCGCAGATTTGCGAAAGAGATTGTCAGGTTCTCGAATGGCTTGCGACGTCATGGTTGCACCGCCGGCGCCTTATCTCTCCATCATGTCGGACGCATTCTCGGACGCTGATGTCACATTGGTGGCTCAGAACGTCGCGGAGTATGCCGGTGGGGCGTATACGGGTGAGGTGTCTGCTGCTATGTTGAAGGATTTTGGCTGTGGAGCGGCACTAATAGGCCACTCTGAGCGAAGAACTTTGTTTGTTGAATCGGATGAACGGGTCGTTGAAAAAATGAGCCGTTTATTGGAGCAGGGTATAGCCCCTATTTTGTGTGTCGGTGAATCGCTTGAAGAGCGGGAGTCTGGCAATGCGAAGGATGTGGTGGGTGCTCAGGTAGACTTTGTTTTGAGTCGGTTTTCCGCAGAGCAGCTATCTAATTTGGTGATAGCGTATGAGCCGGTTTGGGCGATAGGGACTGGTAAAACGGCATCGCCAGAACAGGCTCAAGAGATGCATGCGCATATTCGCAATGTGGTTGCGCAAGCTGATACGAACTTGTCGGATGGTATGAGTGTTCTGTATGGCGGTAGCGTAAACGCGGCTACGGCTAAAGAATTGTTCGCTCAACCGGATATTGATGGTGGTCTTGTTGGTGGGGCCTCTTTAAAAGTTGAAGATTTTTACGCGATTTGTCAGTCATTCTGATCAGTCGCAGTTTGTAGTAGGTTGCAGGTAATATGGAATTTTTGGAAACATCGGTCATCGTTGCCCACATTTTGGTTTCTCTGGCGCTTGTAGTGCTTGTCCTGCTACAGCAGGGTAAGGGTGCTGAAGCGGGCGCGTCGTTTGGTGGTGGCGCGTCGCAGACAGTGTTTGGTAGTCAGGGTAGTGGTAATTTTCTGACTCAGTCGACTAAGTGGTTGGCGGTGGTTTTTTTCGCAACCAGTATTGGTCTTGCATACATTGCAAAAGAGCAGGCTGCTCTGAGCGTTCAGGCCGCAACGACGCTTGTGCCGGTTGATCAGGTTGAGGGTGATGCTGAGTCGGTATCAAACTCTGAAGAAATGCTTGAGTTAGAATCGCAAACCGAAGACAATGCTGCTCCGGAGTTGGAGTAACGAAAGATTTCGATCTTGTTGGTAACGATTAGCGTTGCTTAACAGAATCTAGCCGATGTGGTGGAATTGGTAGACACGCCATCTTGAGGGGGTGGTGAGCTATGCTCGTGACGGTTCAAATCCGTCCATCGGCACCATCTTTAAGAGCCCGCGCTTTTACTTTAGTAGGTGCGGGCTTTGTTTTTGTGAACCTAGGTGTTATTGAGTTGACCCGTGTGGTCGTGCTGCCTATAATGCCGCGTGTAGTTGGGAGTGACTTGGTTCTCAAGTCTGAGCGATGGCTCGCCAATTTGGCTCTCCTTACAGCAGTTTTGTAAAGAGCCCCTCACTGTTAGGGGCTTTTTTATACTGATGGGCTTTGTGCCCATTTTTTGTTTGTGGAAATGGCGAACAACGCGGCGGAGGCGGCAGTGGCGGCAAAAAAACAGCTACTTGATGACATGATTAGGCCGGTAGTCGAAGGATTAGGTTTTGAGTGCTGGGGGATAGATTATGTTTCCCAAGGCAAGCACTCAATGCTGCGGATTTATATAGAAAGCAAAGATGCTGGCGAGCTTTCTGAAGTTGGTGAAGACGGGAAAGAGCGCGAGAGTGGGATTGAGTTAGGTGACTGTGAAGCAGTGAGTCGCCAACTCAGCGCAGTTCTCGACGTAGAAGATCCTATATCGGGCGACTATACGCTAGAGGTTTCATCACCGGGAATGGATAGAGCGTTATACGAGTTAGCGCATTACGAGCGATTCAAAGGGCATCATGTCGCGCTAAAGTTGCGCATGCCTTTTGAGGGGCGACGCAAGTTTAGTGGTGTACTGAAAGGCGTTGAAGGCAGTGATGTGATTGTGCAGGTGGACACCGAAGAGTTCTTGTTCCCTGTGGAAGGAATTGAAAAAGCGAATATCGTACCGCAATTTGATTGATATAGATTTATTGGAGCAAACGACGCGATGAACAAAGAAATTCTGCTGGTTGTTGAGGCGGTGTCTAATGAAAAGGGCGTAGATAAAGACGTTATTTTTGAGGCGATAGAACTGGCGCTGGCAACGGCAACCAAGAAGCGTTACGAGGAAGAAGAAGAGGCGGATATTGTTGTAAGCATTGACCGCAAAACCGGTGAGTATGACACTCACCGTCGTTGGCTTGTGGTTGATAACGACGCCGTGCCTGCTCTTGGCACTGAATTGACGATGCAAGAAGCAGAAGAAATTGATAGCAAGCTTCAGCCAGGTGATATTCATACAGAGCAAGTAGAATCGATCGCGTTTGGACGCATTGGTGCGCAGGCTGCAAAGCAAATTATCGTTCAAAAGGTTCGTGAAGCGGAGCGTGAGAAAATTGTTGATGGATACCGAGATCGTGTTGGTGAGTTGGTCTCTGGCACGGTTAAAAAAGTAACGCGTGATAATGTGATTGTTGATCTGGGGAATAATGCCGAAGCGCTGCTTCCTCGTGAAAACTTGGTTGGTCGTGAAGTGTTTCGAATGGGCGATCGGGTTCGTTCGTTATTGCTCGAGATTCGTCAGGATCTTCGTGGTCCACAATTGATCCTTAGCCGCTCAGCTTCAGAAATGCTTATCGAGTTGTTCCGCATCGAAGTGCCTGAAATTTCCGAGGAAGTCATTGAAATTCGTGGTGCAGCGCGAGATCCAGGTTCGCGTGCAAAAATCGCGGTCAAGACCAATGATAAGCGTATTGATCCTGTTGGCGCATGTGTGGGTATGCGTGGAGCGCGCGTGCAGGCTGTCTCAGGTGAGCTTGGCAACGAGCGTATCGATATCGTTCTTTGGGACGACAACCCAGCTCAACTTGTGGTCAATGCAATGGCGCCGGCCGAGGTTGCATCGATCGTTGTTGATGAAGATACGCATTCTATGGACGTTGCTGTTTCTGATGAAAATCTTGCGATGGCGATCGGTCGAGCCGGTCAGAACGTGCGTTTGGCAGCTCAGCTCACCGGTTGGGAGCTGAACGTGATGTCGGAAGAGGAAGCGGGTAAGCAGCAGGAAGAAGAAGTTGGTAAGTATGTAGATCAGTTCGTTAAAGCCTTAGATGTTGATGAAGAATTAGCCGTTGAATTGGTTAATGAAGGTTTCACAACTCTCGAGGAAGTAGCATACGTACCTTTAGAAGAGATGTTGGCGATCGATGCGTTTGACGATGATATCGTTGAAGAGTTGCGTCGTCGTGCAAAAGACGCCTTGTTGAATCAGGCGCTAGCAACAGAAGAGAAGCTGGAAGGAAGTGAGCCGGCTGAAGACTTGTTGAATATGGAAGGAATGGATCGTCACTTGGCGCTAACGCTTGCAAGTAGCGGCGTAATTACGATGGAAGACCTAGCAGAGCAATCAATTGATGAGTTGATGGAAGTGGAGGGCATGACTGAAGAACGTGCCGGTGAACTTATCATGACAGCTCGTGCACCATGGTTTGAAGAGAGCCAAGACTAAGAGACGTCGAGTCGGGAGAAATATAGTAATGTCAGATGTAACAGTTAAACAGCTAGCGGAAGATATCGGTGCGCCGATAGAGCGTCTTCTGCAGCAAATTGTTGACGCAGGACTCGATGCACGTGGAGCAGATGGTACTGTGTCACCTGATGAAAAACGAGAGCTTCTTGCGCACTTAAAGCGTGTTCATGGTGAGGCGGATTCTGAACCGAAACGCATTACGTTGAAGCGCAAAACGCAAACAACGCTGAAGATGAGCGGTGGTCAGGGCAAAACCAAGACGGTTAATGTTGAGGTGCGTAAGAAGCGGACCTATGTTAAGCGTCCAGAAGCAAGCGTAGAGCTTGAGAAACAGAAAGCTGAACAGGATGCAATCGCAGCGAAGCAAGAGGCCGAAGATGCGGCTCGTAGAGATGCGATAGCCAAGCAACGTGAAGAAGAGGAAAAAGCAAAAGCTGAAGCTGAGGCGAAGCGCGTGGCAGAAGAAACAGCCAGCAAGCAAAATGCCAAGCCTGGTCCGAAAAGCGTTGCCCCTGCCCCTGAGTCTGAGGCAGACAAAGCGAAGAAGCGTTCCAAGAAAAAGGGTCATGAAGAGCGTGATGATAGTTCTGATGACAAGCGGAACAAGCACAAGAAGTCCGCTGGTCATCGTGGACCTCGCCAGCGTGAAGAAGAAATTGATATTCACGCAGTTAATGCGGCGAAGACGATCCTTGATGAGGATGCAATCGAGGAAGAAATTCAGCCTCGTAAACTGAAGGCGAAGAAGCGTAAGAAGACGCATGCCTTCGAAAAACCGAGTGCCCCCGTTGTGAAAGAAGTATCTATTGGTGAAAGCATTGTTGTTAGCGAGCTAGCTGACAAGATGTCGTTAAAGGCAGTACAGGTTATCAAGACTCTTATGGGGCTCGGCGTTATGGCGACGCAGAACCAGACAATCGATCAGGAAACAGCAACGCTCGTGGTTGAAGAGTTGGGCCATAAAGTGAAGTTGTTCCAGGAAGATGCGATTGAAACTGCCTTGATTGAAGGAATTAATTACGAAGGCGAAGAGCGGCCCCGAGCTCCAGTTGTCAGTGTTATGGGGCATGTCGATCATGGTAAGACGTCTTTGCTTGATTACATTCGTCGAGCAAAAGTTGCTGCGGGAGAGTCTGGTGGTATTACGCAGCATATCGGTGCCTACCATGTAGAGACTGGCCACGGAATGATTTCGTTCCTAGATACACCCGGACACGCAGCATTTACTGCAATGCGAGCGCGTGGTGCTCAGAGTACAGATATCGTTATTCTTGTTGTTGCAGCTGATGATGGCGTGATGCCGCAAACTGAAGAAGCGGTTCAGCATGCTCGTTCAGCAGGTGTACCGATCGTTGTTGCGGTTAACAAGATGGACAAAGAAGCTGCCGATCCTGATCGGGTAAAAAATGAGCTAGCAGCAAAAGACGTTATTCCCGAAGATTGGGGTGGTGACGTGCAGTTTGTCCCTGTTTCAGCTCATACGGGAGACGGTATTGATGCACTGCTGGATGCCGTTTTGCTCCAGTCAGAGATGCTCGAGTTGAAGGCGGTTCCATCGGCCCCAGCGAAAGGCGTTGTTGTTGAATCTAGTCTCGATAAAGGTCGAGGTGCTGTCGCTACAGTTCTGGTTCAGAATGGTACGCTTAAGCGTGGCGATATCGTCATTGCGGGCACATTCTATGGGCGTGTTAGAGCCATGATGGATGAAGCTGGCCGTGCAACCGAAGAGGCTGGCCCTTCTATTCCAGTTGAGATTCTTGGTCTGAACGGCACGCCTGACGCAGGTGATGATTTTGTTGTTGTTGCTGATGAGCGCAAGGCGCGTGAGGTGGCTGAGTTCCGTGCGGACAAGCAACGTAAAGATCGTTTGGCGCGTCAGCAGGCGGCGAAACTAGAGAATATGTTCGCAAACATGGGCTCTGATGAAGTTAAAACGCTAAACATTGTCCTTAAAACAGATGTTCGTGGCTCTCTTGAGGCGTTGACAGCTGCATTAAATGACATTGGAAACGATGAAGTTCAGGTCAAGATTGTGAGTAGTGGTGTTGGCGGTATCACCGGTACTGATGCGAGTTTGGCGCTTGCAACCAATGCAGTAGTATTTGGTTTTAATGTTCGTGCGGATGCGCAAGCAAGAAAGATTATTGAAGAGGAAGGTCTAGATCTTCGTTACTACAGCGTTATTTACGAAATCATCGATCACGTTAAGCAAGCGCTTAGTGGAATGTTGGCTCCTGAATTCCGTGAAGATATTGTCGGTGTTGCCGAAGTGCGTGATGTGTTCAAGTCGCCTAAGTTTGGCCAAGTCGCTGGCTGCATGGTGATTGAAGGCACAATTTACCGAAACAAGAAAATCCGTGTTTTGCGAGATGATATCGTGATTTTTGAGGGTGAGCTTGAGTCACTTAGACGCTTTAAAGACGATGTGAATGATGTTCGTAACGGAATGGAATGTGGTATCGGTGTTAAGAACTACGATGTGAAAGTTGGAGACAAGATCGAAGTCTTCGATAAAGTATCAATCGCACGTACCTTGGCATAAGCAGTAACGAGTAGGAGTACCTGAATGGCACGAGAATTTAGCCGTACTGATCGAATTAGCGATCAAATTCAAAAGGATTTGGCGACTTTGATTCGTACCGAGATGAAAGATCCTCGTGTCGGAATGGTGACGATAAATGATGTTAATGTTGCGCGTGACCTCGGTTTCGCCGACGTTTACATCACCTTGCTCACGCTTGAGGAAAACGATGCTAACTCAGATTCTGTTAAGCAGACGCTGAAAGCATTGAATTCTGCGGCTGGTTTTTTGCGCAGTCAGTTGGGCAAAATGATCAAGCTGCGCACCNTTCCTCAATTGCGCTTTCATTTTGATAGCTCGGTCGGTCATGGTCGTAAGCTTGATGCGTTGATCACTAAAGCGCGTAAGAAAGACTCAACGTCTTCTTCTGAAGAATCAGACGACGTTTAAGTCGCTGTTGCTGTATGGGGAGGCGTAAAAAAGGTCGACTTTTAGATGGTGTGCTGTTACTCGACAAGCCTTTAGATATCACGAGTAATGGCGCTCTACAAAAGGTTCGATGGCTGTACGATGCTCGTCGTGCAGGTCACACCGGGGCTTTAGACCCCCTCGCGACGGGTGTTTTGCCAATTTGTTTTGGTGAGGCAACCAAGTTTGCCAAATATCTTCTTGAATCGGATAAAGCGTATTATACAACAGCGCAACTTGGCGAGATTCGCGAAAGCGGTGATAGTGAAGGTGAGGTTGTCGAAACGCGTGACCTGCCTGTTTTAAATAAAGAGATTGTTGAATCCGTTCTAGAGAAATTTCGTGGTGAGACATTGCAAGTTCCCACCATGTATTCCGCACTAAAGCATCAGGGGCGCCCACTCTATGAGTGGGCTAGAAAAGGGATAACGGTAGAAAGAGAAGCAAGGCCGATTAACGTGCCAACACTCCGCCTTGATGACGTGACCAGAGACACTTTGTCTTTGTATGTTGAGTGCTCCAAGGGCACGTATATCCGTTCTTTGGTTGAAGATATTGGTCTTGAGCTAGGGTGTGGTGCTCACGTCTCTATGTTACGGCGCTCTAGGGCGGGGCATTTCGAGTTATCAGAGACGGTGACGCTTGAGGATCTGAAAAGCCTGGAAGGCAAGATTGAGCATCTTGATGCGTTTCTTCAGCCGATAGACATTTTGTTACCAAATTTACCGCATATTAGTGTAAATAATTCCCAAACAAGGTCGCTATTGCAAGGGCAACCGGTTAGAATATCGCCCGCTGAAAACTCTGGCCTGCATCGTGTTTATGCGCCAAAGCAAGCTGTAGAGGATTTAGTTGGGCCAATTTTGAATATCGCCAAGGCGAGTGCGCTTGGTGAAGAATGGTTGTTTGCCGGCGTAGTAGAAGTTAACGACGGTGAAGCCAAGCCAAAACGGCTTTTAAATTTTATGGCGGAGTCGTAAGACGCTTGCCAATAGGTATTAGCCCTAAACTGTACGTATGCGCGGTTTCTGGGTTTTAACTTAGCATATTGAGGAAAATATCATGGCACTAAGTGCAGCTGAAAAAGCAGAAATTCTTAAAGATTACCAACAAGCTGAAGGTGATACCGGTTCTCCTGAAGTACAGGTTGCTTTGTTGACGCACAATATCAACAAGCTTCAAGGTCACTTCAAGTCAAACAAACAGGATCACCACTCACGTCGCGGTCTTATCCGTATGGTTAACCAGCGTCGTAAGTTGCTAGACTATTTGAAAGGAAAAGATGCAGATCGTTACCTTTCTTTGATTGGTCGTCTAGGTCTACGTCGATAATCGCTATTATCGTTACGTTGAGATCGATAGGGTCTATGGTTTTAAGCCAAACCCAAAGGTAGTTGTAGTACCGGAGCGCTCTGTGAGCGCTCCGGTATTTTCGTTTTAAAGGCATCGCGATCTTGCGTTGCAGATAAGATAAAGTATTTTTAGTAGTGCCCCGCATGGGTGGGGCTTATCAAGTAGGGAGTTTTGCAGCGTTGCAGTAAAGTTTTATCGCTGAGTGCTTTTCGTCGAGTTGGGAACAAGTAGACCTAAATCCGTTAAAAGAGCATTCAAGCATAAAGCTTTAGTTGTAGTGATGTGTGAAGCGACCTTTTAGTCAGTAAATAACGTAAAGGAGCCGATGTGAATCCGGTAACTAAACAATTTCAATATGGAAACTCAACCGTCACGCTAGAAACAGGGCGCATTGCACGACAAGCTGCAGGCGCTGTGATGGTTACAATCGATGATACGTGTGTATTAGTCGCAGTGACTGCGTCGAAGCAAGCAAAGCCTGGTCAGGACTTTTTCCCTCTTTCTGTTCACTACCAAGAGCGCCAATACTCGGTTGGTAAAATCCCTGGTGGTTACATCAAACGTGAGAATCGTCCAAGCGAAAAAGAAACGCTTACTTCGCGCTTGATTGACCGTCCAATTCGACCGCTATTCCCAAATGGTTTTGTAAACGAAGTTCAGGTTGTTTGTCAGGTTATGTCTGCAAACAAAACGCAAGATCCAGATATCGCGGCAATGATCGGTACTTCTGCGGCACTCGCCATTTCAGGTATTCCATTTGCAGGCCCAATCGGTGCAGCGCGTGTTGCGTTCACTGATGAAGATGGTTACTCGCTGAACCCGACGAACGAAGAGATCCGTAATTCTCTTCTAGACATGGTTGTCGCAGGTACACAAGACGCGGTACTGATGGTTGAATCAGAAGCGAAAGAGCTTACTGAAGACGAAATGCTAGGTGCGGTATTGTTTGCGCATAAAGAGATGCAAGCAGTGATAACAGCAGTTAAAGAATTTGCTGCCGAAGTTGGCACTGAGCAATGGGAATGGGCTGCTCCAGAAGTGAATACGACTCTAGCTGATGCTATCAAGTCTCAGTTCGAAGAGGGCATTACCAAGGCTTACAGCACAAGTGACAAAATGGAGCGTTACAGCGCGCTTTCTGAGTTGCGCAACCAAGCCGTTGCGGCAATCGCAACAGGCGAAGAAGGCGCTGCAAGCGAAGAAGACGTTAAAGCGTACTTCAGCAAGCTTGAGAAGCAGGTTGTTCGTAGCCGTATTATTGCAAAAGAACCTCGTATCGATGGCCGTGCAAACGACACGGTTCGTCCAATTTCTGTTGAAGTTGGCGTTCTGCCAAATGCGCACGGTTCTGCATTGTTTACCCGTGGTGAAACACAGGCAATCGTTGCTACTACTCTTGGTACAGCGCGTGACGCACAGATCGTTGACACACTTGAAGGCGATACCAAAGAACACTTTATGTTGCACTACAACTTCCCTCCTTACTCTGTAGGCGAGTGTGGTCGTATGGGTGCGCCAGGTCGTCGTGAGATTGGTCACGGTCGTCTTGCGAAGCGTGGTGTTCAAGCGCTTATGCCTAACGAGGAAGAATTCCCGTATGCAGTGCGCATCGTTTCAGAAATCACTGAATCGAACGGCTCAAGCTCTATGGCGTCTGTTTGCGGCTCAAGCTTGGCATTGATGGATGCGGGTGTTCCACTCGCTGCACCAGTTGCTGGTATCGCGATGGGTCTTGTTAAGGAAGGCGAAGGTTTCGCAGTTCTTACAGACATCCTTGGCGACGAAGACCACCTTGGTGACATGGACTTTAAAGTTGCTGGTACTGATGAAGGTATTACAGCACTTCAAATGGACATCAAGATTGAAGGTATCAACGAAGAGATCATGACCATTGCGCTTAAGCAGGCTCAAGATGCTCGTTTGTACATTCTCGGTGAAATGAACAAGGTTATCGACAACCCACGTGAGAGCCTTTCAGATAAAGCGCCTGCGATGCATTCTTTGTCGATTCACCCTGACAAGATTCGCGACGTTATCGGTAAAGGTGGTGCGACTATCCGTTCTATCACTGAAGAGACTGGTGCTGCGATCGACATCGAAGACGATGGCTCAATCCGCGTTTACGCTGAAAACAACGACGGCGCACAAGCTGCCATCAACAAGATCATGGCAATCACTGCAGAAGCAGAGGTTGGCCAGGTGTACGAAGGTAAAGTTGAGCGCATCGTCGACTTTGGAGCATTCGTTAATATCTTACCTGGTAAAGATGGTTTGGTTCACATCTCGCAAATTGCTGAAGAGCGTATCGAGAACGTGACAGACGTGCTTTCTGAAGGTCAGATGGTTAAAGTGAAGGTCCTTGATGTTGACAACCGTGGTCGTATCAAGTTGACGATGAAAGACGTTGTTGCTGACGCTGAAGTCTAACTTTAGCTGATCAAATAGCGCGCTAGCGGTATGATATATCGCTCGCGGCTTTCGTGAAAAAGGAGCTCATGTGAGCTCCTTTTTTGTAAGCGTATAGCGAGTATTAGCAAAGATTGACCGGAACACGATATGACTAAGCACTTCACCCGTTCACAACACGAGATTGCCAGCCGAGCCTTGCAGGATTTCTTTATGCTCAATGTGCCTTTGGCGCGTGCGGCGGAGATCTCCGTGCACTCTTATGATGGCGAAAAACTGGTTTTTAAGGCGCCGCTAGAACCCAATATCAACGATAAGGGTACGGCGTTTGGTGGCAGTATTTATGTCTTATGTGTTTCGACAGCGTGGGGTATGAGCTCTATCAAGGCGCAAGAACTAGGGCTCGATGGTGAGCTGGTTGTTGCGAAAGCCGAGATCGAATATCTGCGTCCGCTTAATGAGGATCTCCACGCAGAGGCGGTATCTCCAGATGAAGAATCACTTCAACACTTTAAAGAGAGCTTCGAGCGGCATGGTAAAGCGGTGTTTGAACTGGACGTGGTTGCGAACAATTCTGAGGGAAAAGCCTGTGCGCGTTTTAGAGGTAAATATGCCTTACTGAAACGCAAATAGTTGGAATTTTTAACGCAAAGGGAGGTTTGTCGCCTCCCTTTTTAATGCCTCTTACTTAATGATTTGGCGTGATGCGTTAAGGTACCTGGCTCCGCTTTCGCGAACTTTATCGGCATTTGCGTATTCAGTTGCCTGATGCACGGCCTCCAGATCTTCGGCTACGGTATACATTGAGCTGGTGATGAAAGCCAAAGCGTCTTCCATGGTGTAGGTCAATTCGTGGATCTCATGCAGTGCAAGGGAGTCCAGTTCCCCGTTCAATTTATCTTCAAAGCGCTGGTTGTAATCGTTAAAAACGGCCACAGCTTGAGAAAGCTCCGTAAATGTCTTGCCTTTAAAGTGCTCCGGCTGCTCGCCGTATGCGGCCGAGCCAATGCTGAGAGAAAGGACTAGGGTTGAAAGAAGGTATGTCGGTTTCATGATGTGCCTCTATATTGCAAATAATAATAATTCGTA
>NZ_LWFT01001093.1:0-745 GCF_001635105.1 Oleiphilus sp. HI0079 | reverse complement strand
GAGGAGATACAGCGTTTACAGCATGAATTGCACAGTTTAGAGGGGCAGGTTTCCGGCGATTTAACGCTCACGGCTGTCAACACGGCCCAGTACATAACACCGTATCTACTAAAACCGTTTCTTGATCGATACCCTTTAGTGAGCGTCCGTGTACATGTTGTGAACCGGGCGCAGGCGATCGAGCGTTTAAATAGCAATCAGGGAGATTTGGTAATAATGGGGATCGTGCCAAGCGAAAAGCCTTTCGCGTCTTTGCCGTTTCTCGACAACGAGCTCATCCCGGTAATGGCTCCAACACATGTTCTAAATACTGAAGACAAGATCACGGCTGAGCAATTTCTTGAATCGGGCGTGCTTGTGCGCGAGAGGGGCTCGGGAAGTCGCTTGGCGTTAGAGCAGCATTGTCATGAGCATACACTCAAATTGCGTTTGAGCATGGAGTTTGGCTCCAATGATGCGACCAAACATGGGGTGTTAGCAGGGCTAGGTGTTGCGGTCTTACCTCGACTAAGTGTTACTAGCGAATTGCGACTAGGCACGCTTGTATCCCCGGAGATTGACGGGTTTCCCATAAAGCGGGCATGGTGCTTGGTCCATCCTTCGGCGAAAAAACCTTCTTCGGTCGCTCAGTATTTTCTGGACTTCGTTGCCGATAATCAGGGGAGAATTGCAGAGGCCTTTCGTCTTGCAGGGGTAGAAACGGACCGTGTGATTTTCGAATAGAACGACAGCCTCTAAGGAACAT
>NZ_LWFT01001092.1:0-1127 GCF_001635105.1 Oleiphilus sp. HI0079 | reverse complement strand
AAAGATGTCAGTTACGCGGAGGCCCGAGAGGCGGCGCGTCTAGACGCATTGCGTCAAGCCATGCTTGAGTTTGGTGTTCGTTTGTCGAGCCATCAATCGTTGAAAAATGGCGTTTTAGTGAGTGATGAATTGAACGCCGATAGTCAGGTTAGTGTTCGGCGCGAACAAATTCTTGAAGAAAACGTAAACGAAGAGACGATCAGTATTCGCTATGCTGCTGATCTAGAGCGCGTTCCAGAGTGTCCAGGATCAGATGCAGGAAAGTATAAGAAATCACTGGCACTTCTCGGTTTTAATCTTCAGGTTCCAGGGCAGGCGAGTATTGGTGGCTTGAATGGAATAGAGCATGGTCTCACGAGTGCGTTGGCGGAGTCTTTGTCTGCGCATGAGTCAATGGTGTTGTTTGAACGCGGTTACGATGCACCGTTTGCGGATGCGTATAATGCGCCTACCTCTTTGGATGGGCAGCGTATGCTGACTCAAGCCATGACGTATGCGAAACAATTGAATGTTCAGTTCGTCGTTTCTGGTGTGGTAAGAGATCTTGGCTTGGTTAACCCGAAAGCCTATTCCACGTCATTGTGGAGGCGTAGCATTAAATTTTTTGCTCAGGCGAATGAGCGTCGACGGTTTTCGGTTGATCTGTTTGTTCATGATGGCTTGAGTGGAGAATTAATTTGGCAGAGCAATTTTGCGACCGAAGGCGCCTGGACAGTCGGTATCGAAGAGCAGGTTGGCTTTGGTTCTCAAGTGTTCTGGAAAATGGGTTATGGGCAAGCGGTTGCCGCTTTGCTCGATGATATGGCTTACTCTCTCGATCAACAGCTGCGTTGTCAGCCGTTTATGACGCGTATTGCGCGTGTTGATGGGAAAATCTTGCACTTTGGTTCCGGCGCGAGTTCAGGTCTAAAACCCGGGGATAAACTGAGTGTTTATCGTAGCTATAATTATCATGATGCTTTTCAGCGAACGGGGATCGAGTTGAACAATACCAAGACCGTATTAACGGTCTCGCAGGTGCATCCGAACTTTGCCAGCGGTACGGTCAATATTGATCCGGGACGGGTAAACATTCAGCAGGATGATGTGTTGATTATTTGGTAGTTAAATGTGTGTCTTTGGGCGGC
>NZ_LWFT01001091.1:0-805 GCF_001635105.1 Oleiphilus sp. HI0079 | reverse complement strand
CTTTCCTGGTGGGAGAAGAACGCTTGGTTCCTACTTGCCTGCTCGATGTTGCTTTTGGTCTTGGTATTGATTCCTGGGCTGGGGAAAACAGTAAATGGGAGTACAAGATGGATTGCGTTAGGTAGCATCAATATTCAGCCATCAGAACTTGCGAAACTATTTTTAGTCGCCTATTTGGCGGGCTATCTCGTGCGAAGACATGACGAAGTACGTGCATCTTGGTGGGGTTTTGCAAAGCCCATGATTATTCTCACTTTGGCTGCATTTTTATTGTTAAGTGAGCCTGACTTTGGAGCGACGGTGGTGATCGGGTCCGCGTTCATGGGGATGATCTTCCTAAGTGGCGCGCGTCTTCACCAATTCGGTTTATTGGTTGTTGCCTGCATTATCGTGTTGATGCTTCTCATTTGGTCTCAACCGTATCGGATGGAACGGTTGGTAGGATATACCGATCCATGGGCAGATCAATTTGGTTCCGGCTATCAGCTCACTCAATCACTGATTGCCTTTGGTCGGGGTGATGTGGCTGGTGTAGGTCTTGGTAATAGTCTTCAGAAACAGTTCTATCTTCCAGAGGCACATACGGATTTCGTTTTTGCAATTTTGGCCGAAGAATTCGGCTTGATTGGCTCGATTACGATTGTTCTTTTGTTTTCTTTATTGGTCTATCGTGCATTCAAGATCGCACGCGTCGCTGAGCGAAATGCTCTGTTGTTTCATGCGTATTTCGCTTACGGAATCGCAATTTTGCTGGGCGTTCAGGCCAGTATCAATCTGGGTGTAAACATGGGGCTGCTCCCAACCA
>NZ_LWFT01001090.1:0-889 GCF_001635105.1 Oleiphilus sp. HI0079 | reverse complement strand
TGAAAAATGGATAGAAACGATCAACGATTGGCCTGATCTGATCGCCTTGATCAGCGAGAAAGGAAAGCTCGTGGCGTGTTCTCGCGCATTTACAACGTGGTCCGGTTGGAAGGTGAGTCGTCTTTCGGGCAAGCATGTTCATGATGAACTTTGCGCTCCGGCGCGGGCTTTCGCGCATAAACGTGAGAGCTGTCCTTTATGCGCCAGTCAAACAGCACCCTTGGATGGCGACAAGAAACACGCTTCGCAGGACTTAGATCGAAGTTCAAACTCCGAGAATACCGAAGCGCATCTTGAGGGCTTGATCGTTAATGCGAAAGGCGACTATCTATCTGCAGAGCTGTTTTGCAGAACCATTGAGCTGGAAGGCCATCGTTATTCGTTGGTACGATTTTTAGACGATAGTAAGCTCAAGCATACATTTTACGAGCTGCATCGCATGTCTTACTTTGTTGATAAAAGCCCGTTTCCGCTAGCCGAGTTTTCAGCATCTGGCTTGCTTGAATTCAGTAACGCAGCAATGACCGAATTGATGACCGATATCGGCTATGATGATGAAGGCCGTTTGCTGCTATTACCGACTAATTTTGAGCAGCTTCTCGCGCAAGTCATCGAGAATAAAAGCTCTGTGGACGATATAGAAGTCACTGCACCGGACGGGAGTGTTTGGTCGTGGTTTTTCTATCATTTAACCGCTGATGGTGAGGATCGTGTGCACGGTATCGCAACTAACATCACTGAGCGAATTCGTCGTGAGGCGATTGAGAAAGAGTTGGAAAATACCGCTGCGAAAATGCGCGAAGATGCACGTAAGCAAGAAATTGCAAAATTAACGCACGAATTTCGTTCGCCGCTGAATTCGCTCGTTGGTTTTGCCGGCATACTGAAA
>NZ_LWFT01001089.1:0-784 GCF_001635105.1 Oleiphilus sp. HI0079 | reverse complement strand
TTTCTTGCTCAGGTCGAGGAATGTTGGGGTTGGACCGAGGTCTTCGTACATTGGGTCGCCCATCTCGTCTCTTGCTACGACTTTGTTACCCGCGACATAAGGAAGGCTTGTTTCTAACTCTTCAAGTGCGGAAGAAAGGAGTTCGCCAAGAATCTCGCTTTGCGTGCGCTTTGGGTACATTTCTGCGAGAGCTTCAATTTTCGCTGCGTCTTCGATGGGCAGCCTGAAAGAATACTCGCTCTCTGTCATGGTGGCTTTCGCCTGTTTTTCCCAGTACCTAGTTAACTCTTTAATTTTCATTGTTTTTTCCTGTGTTTCGGACTTCGATTGCTGCAGCTTGGCTTTTGTCCAGGTCACGTCACTCAAGGTGTCCTAGCCGGCTCTCGTCTACTAATCGTAGTACGAAACATTGAATTGAAAAGCAGTTTTGGATGTCTTTTTCATATTGCATGTCATAGCTTTGTGTGAAATTGTAAGTGTCAGCATCCCGCGTTTATTTTTGTCAGTATGCGTTAACAATCGGAGGTCGAGTTTGTCTGAATTACATCCCTTGCTACGTGAAAATGTCCGTCTATTGGGCAATTTGGTTGGAGACAATGTTAAGGAGCAATACGGTCAGGAACTATTTGATCTGGTAGAAGCTGTTCGACAAGCTGCGAAAGCGGATCGAGACGTACCGGTTGGAGATGCCAGTGAGGAATTGGTGGGTCTCTTGTCCGGATTGTCAGACGAACAACTTGTGCCCTTGTCGCGCGCTTTCAACCAGTTTCTCAATTTGGCGAAT
>NZ_LWFT01001088.1:0-1422 GCF_001635105.1 Oleiphilus sp. HI0079 | reverse complement strand
TAGGTGAAGATTACTACGACTTTGTTGCTGGAAAAGAAAACTTCATTGAACAGATGGCTTTTCGTTTTCCGGACGAAGCAGCCGCGATTGAAAAATACGTCGAGCTTCTATACAAAACCAGCTCTCTTGTTCCTAAGTTTTTCGCCGGCCAAGCGCTACCCAAAGTGGCCGGCTCACTATACAACCGTTTTAAAGAGAAACTGCTGCCAGACTATTTGTTCAAAACCACGTATGAGGTGCTCTTTGAGCTAACGGATAACCAAGAGCTTATTGCCGTGTTAACAGCGCAGTGGGGCGACTATGGGCTGCCTCCAAAGAAATCTGCATTTATCATGCATGCCATGGTTGCGAAACATTATCTTAATGGTGGTGCATACCCTGTGGGAGGTGCAGCAAAGATCGCTGAAACCATTATCCCCTTGATTCAAGCGGCTGGTGGAGAAGTGTTTACCTATGCCGGAGTCGATGAGGTGCTGGTTAGAAATAACAAGGCTTATGGTGTCCGGCTCGTTAAAGGTGAAGAAATTACAGCAGATGCAGTCGTCAGCTGCGCGGGGCTAGTACCGACGATCAACAAGCTTTTGTCTGAAGAAGTCGTCAAGGCTAATGGCTACGACAAGCTGGTAAATAAGGTTCAGACATCCTCTGCGCATCTTTGCATTTATGCTGGGTTTAAAGGGAATGCAGAGGAGCTAGGAATTCCGAAGAAGAACTTCTGGATCTATCCAACCTACGATCATGACGCTTCAGTCGAGGCCTTTCATGAGAGTAAAGATTATGATTTTCCGCTTATCTATATCTCTTTTCCTTCTGCAAAAGATCCTAACTGGGATGAGCGTTATCCCAATAAGTCTACTGTTGAGATCGTCACAGTATGCAAGCCTGAGTGGTTTGAGCAATGGCAAGGAACAACGTGGGGCAAACGAGGTGAAGAGTACGATGATTTGAAGCAGGAATTGACTGATCGTCTAATGGCGACCCTATATAAGCAAATGCCTCAATTAAAAGACGCGCTTGATTATGTTGAGCTTTCTACGCCTCTTTCGACGCAATGGTTCCAGTGGAATGAGGGCGGTGAAATATACGGAATTGAACACGATGTTGATCGTTTTCGGCAAAACTGGATTCACCCGAAAACAGAAATCAAAAACTTCTATTTGACTGGCTCGGACGTGGTGACTGCTGGAGTTGGTGGAGCGCTCATGGGTGGTGTTATGACCACGATGGCGATGATGGGGCTCAAGGCAAGTAAAGTCACCGAGTTGCTAAAGAAAGGCGTTATTTCGACATGATGTTCTGGCGGATCTCGGACATTGGCTTAGGGGGCTATGCGTAGTGTATTGCGCCAAGTATCTTGGCCTTTTTGGCCCCCGTCACAGACGGAAGATTTCCAGGCCGTCTTTCGAGAGTTTCTCTAGCAAG
>NZ_LWFT01001087.1:0-1247 GCF_001635105.1 Oleiphilus sp. HI0079 | reverse complement strand
CTCGAGCTAGCCAAAGCCTTCCCTTTCAGAACCAGGCTAGCTTAAAGTCAACGCTTAAAACACGCCTAGTCACAATTAAACAAAAAAATGTAAATCCATAACGAAAATAGTCACCCGCCGAACTTGATCGGAAGATTCCATCATGTGTCACTACCCGAAGATACGTGGCGCAGCGACTCTGGTGACGCGCGTTTAGAGACCGAAAGAACGCAAAGGCGCGCATACGAAACAGTATTCTCGCTCTTCTATTCGAGTAGAGCGTCAAGAACATTAATGACGCCCTACACCCCCATGTTTTTCAAGGTTTCAACCAGATTACGCAGTATTCCTGAGGCGGTTGGATGCTCCACCTCAAGATCTGTTACCAAGACCTCCAGCGCATCAACAAAATCGGGCTCTGGAGCCTCACTTTCGCCTAGATCATGGACGTGCTGTTGCACATCTCTCAAAAGCTGAGCCTGCTCTTCGCTCACCGCGTCATCCGCGAAGCGCTCGTGCAAATCACTAATTAATCCAATGGCCTTTTGTTTTGGCATGGTGTACTCCTTTTTATTGCGTTTGTGTTTACTCAACAGGGCTCGCTAGCTCTCGCTTCCAGCGCAGCGCACGCTCGATCGAAGCGATCATCATTCCTGCTATGTCCTTGCCTGTTGCAGTCTCTATACCTTCTAAACCCGGAGAGGAATTTACTTCGAGCAATAGAGGACCATTTTTAGAACGAATGATATCCACACCAGCAATGTGTAAACCGAGTACCTTGGCTGCTGTTACAGCTAACTTGCGCTCTTCAGGGGTAATTTTAACAATCGAAGCCGTACCACCCTGATGAATATTTGCTCTAAATTCGCCGGGCGCGGCCGTTCTCTGAATCGACGCAACGACCTTGCCATCAATCACAAAACAGCGAAGATCCTTTCCCTCGGCTTCTTTTACAAACTCTTGAACCAAAAGGTTCGCACGCAAGGACTTAAATGCATTGATAACAGACTCTGCCGCTTTGCGCGTTTCAGCTAAAACGACGCCTCTACCCTGCGTGCCTTCTAAAAGCTTCACAATGAGTGGCGCGCCGCCTACCATTTCAATTAAATCGCCCGTATCCATGGGCGAGTTTGCAAAACCGGTTGTCGGTATATTGATACCGCTTTTCAACATCAATTGTAATGAGAAGAGTTTGTCTCTCGACTTGGTGACCGAGTCAGAAGTGTTTGTTGTATGCACCCCCATGCTCTCGAACTGCCTCGCCAAAG
>NZ_LWFT01001086.1:0-882 GCF_001635105.1 Oleiphilus sp. HI0079 | reverse complement strand
ACCGAGTGATTCGATAAGTGAATGTTTTGATTTTGATCCTGAGCCATAGACCTTAGCGCCGAGTTGTTTAGCGAGTTGCAGCATGGCCGTGCCAACCGCGCCGCCGGCTCCATGAATCAATATTGATTGTCTCTTTTGGACCTTGGCAATTCGATGCAGCATTTGATAGGCGGTAATGTAGGAAAGGATTAAGCTTACCGCTTCGTTGGGTTGGCAGCCTTCAGGCACCAAGGTAAGCTTATCCGCGTCAAGACAAATATATTCTGCATAGGCACCAATAACCGTTAAGTCAGCGACAAGATCACCGAGCGCAAATCCCGACGCCTCGGGTCCTATTTTGTCTACTCGACCCACGAGATCATAGCCCGGAGTAAATGGAGGTTGATCTTTCACGTCAGGATATTGTCCCTTGCGGATCATCGTGTCGGTAAAAGCAGCGCCTGCGGTGAGCACTTTTATGCGCACTTGCTGGGGGGATGGTTCCGGTAGNGAGGCCTGCATCACGAGTTTCAAAACCTCGGGGCCACCAAATTCTGAAATAATGATCTTCTTAAAGCTCATGCAGAACCTATATTTGCTGTGGTATTTCGAAACCATACCACTGATGTCATCGTAAAGTCATACGCTTGGATCGTGATCACTTGAAAAAAAACTCAATAGCAATATCAAGCAAGTAACTAAGCCAGAAATGCTCCTATGACCTACATACCCCGATGGATATTCTCCATCACAATTATTTCAATTTCGGTTTTTCTAAGTTCATGTGCATTATTTACACCGACACCTGAGCCCCAGTCGATAGAAGATAGATTGACCCAATTGCCTAATATGTCCGCTTATCTCACATTTCAGATGAAGGCTTTCGTCTTTCGGAAGGTCTGC
>NZ_LWFT01001085.1:0-676 GCF_001635105.1 Oleiphilus sp. HI0079 | reverse complement strand
TAGAGCATAAAACAGGCTCAATTGAGATAGGTAAGCAAGCCGACTTAATCGCACTTAATCTTAGCCAGTTAAACACAGTTCCTAGCTATGACATCGAGGCTGACATCGTTTACAACGTAAACTCAAGACAAGTTAGCCATGCTTGGGTTGCGGGAGAACTTCTGTTAGATTGCGGCCGCCTAACCCGCGTTAATGAGGAAGAGCTTATTGCGCAGAGTAAGCTGCGTCAGAAAAGCGTCTTGAGCAGCAAACAGCGTTAGCCAAAAAAGCACGAGAATCAGTATGACAATATCGGTAAAAAATCCAAACGTAGACCCATCAGAGATCGCTAAATTTGAAGCACTAGCAAGTCGCTGGTGGGACAAGACTAGCGAGTTCAAACCCTTGCACGACATAAACCCACTGCGCGTGAATTACATTGATGAGCGCGCATCTCTTGCAGGCAAGAAGGTACTTGATATTGGTTGCGGGGGCGGCATTCTGAGCGAAGCAATGGCGCATAGAGGGGCCGAAGTCTCGGGCATCGACATGGGAGAGGCGCCACTTGCTGTTGCGCAGCTTCATAGTCTTGAATCGGGTATTTCCGTAGATTATCGCCAAATCACAGCTGAAGAGCTTGCAGAGCAAGAAGCGGGAACTTACGACATCGTGACCTGCCTTGAAATGCTTGAGCACG
>NZ_LWFT01001084.1:0-1133 GCF_001635105.1 Oleiphilus sp. HI0079 | reverse complement strand
GTGTTCGGCAAGGTATCTACGATTGTACCTTCCATTTCAATGACATCTTCTTTCGCCATTAAAGCGTAACCTCATTTGAGCTATGAATTGCGCCCGAGGCGCTTATATTAAGATTGGGCACTGACGGCCCTCATTTGAACGAGCGACATTCTGCCTGAAAGTTAAGCAATTCGCAAAATCAGTTTTGTTACGCTAGGTGTTTTTATTGGCAATCGACTGCATTTCGTCAATATTAAGCCAGCTTTCCTCAATTCTTGCTTGAAAAGGTTTGAATGCAGTCTTGTAAGACATCTTTTTGCAAGCAGCGATGAAGTAACCGAGATAGACGTGAGGTAGGCCTCTACGTTGCGCCTCCTGGATTTGCCAGAGAACGGCATATGTTCCGATGCTTAAATGGGAAAAGTCTGGGTCGAAGAAGGTATAAATAGCCGATAAACCGTCTTCCAGTTCATCTACAACTGCAATGCCAATAACATGATCGTCGATGGAAAACTCGATAAACCTTGTGCACTCTCGCCCATCAACTAGGAAAGAACGATACTGTTCACGACTAGCAGGGAACATATCGCCATCGGTGTGTCGATGATTAATGTACTTTTCGTAGATGAGATAGTGGTCTTCGTGAAAGTCGGCGCTCAGAATCTGAGCTTGAACCCCGAGGGCGTTTTTGGTGACCCGTTTTTGGCTTCGGCTTGGCTTAAAATCGCTGGTCAGAACCCTGATGGGAATGCAGGCGTTGCAATTTGAACAGTGAGGCCGGTAATAATGATTACCGCTCCTTCGAAAACCAAGCTCTGATAGCTGGCTATAAACAGAGTTGGTGATTTTGGCTTTAGGGTCGACAAACATTGTCGTGGCCCTTTGCTCTTCTAGATAGCTGCATTGATGTTCAGGGGTCGCATAGAACACCATTGTTTGCAGTTGGCTCATGTGTTTGTCCTAGCTGGCTAGAATCTGTTCAATAATGTCTTCATCAAAGTGCCATGTAAACAAATTGTTGTTCTTCATGCCTGTTTGAATGAGTGATTGGAATCGGTCACGTGTGATCAGTTCAGCCCCCAACGAGCTAAGGTGTTCATTTTCGATCTGGCAGTCTATTACCGGAAACTGCCAACGCTCCGCTTGCTTACACA
>NZ_LWFT01001083.1:0-5634 GCF_001635105.1 Oleiphilus sp. HI0079 | reverse complement strand
ACCAGTGGCTAACTCGCCCTTAGTGACGGCTAGCTGTGTAGCCAGGGCCTGTGTGTTCTCAGTAGCCTGGAAGGCTAGACACTGGAAGATTGGCCGTAGCACCTTCTCTAACAGCGGCTTTTGTTGGTCATAGTATTCCCAGTAATAATCATCAAGTGCGCGTTTTTGCTTGTTAAGATACAGGCACAATGACTCGATATCCCGACATTTAAGCAGCTTTTGAGCCTCCCGTTTTACAGCACCAAAAGGCTGTTTTTCATCGATGGAGTTATCAATAAAAAGATGGAGCAATTCCGCAGCCTTGCTGATATTGGCAGCAGCGCCTTCCCAGTCCCGGTAGGCTGCCTCTTTCGCGTACACTTTGGCCTGCTCATGGACTTTCCGAATGTGGTAGACAAAACCGTCGGCCAGACGCTCACTATTTTGCTCGGCACGCTCCTGCAGATAGCACAGTAAATATAGCTGTTGAATAGCTCGGTCAAAACGCTTGATCTTACTTCCATAATAATCAACCATCGAAGCAAAGTGCTGTTGGTTTTTTATTGAGAGCGACAAGGCTTTAACCACGGTGTTAACTTCACTCATCCAAGGCTCGATTAATCGTTTCACCTTGAGCTCCTTTTCCAGTTCCGTAGGAGTAAAGTTCTTGGCAGACAACCTCAATTTAGACAGAGGCAATGCCCCTTTTCCGTCCACCAAGTTTGCGAGCTCAGTCGACAACCTCCCTGATAACTGGTTTTGCAGCGAAGCAGTAATACGCTCTCGTTCCTGTTTCATCGCCTGGCTTACCACGGTCTGCATCACCGTGTATTTGGGAATTGCAATACGACGCAGTGATAAATACTCGGTGGTTGCATCGAACAAATACCGGGGTTCAACCCACGACTTAGCTGTTTGCTGTAAGTGAGTGATTAAGGAACCTCGATCCTGTCTATCCCGCCATTTTTGATAATTGAGGAGATCAAATATTTTCTGGTATAGGCGATCCTTTTGCTTTTGATCCAATGAGAAGCGCCTGATACCGGGACCAGGCAACTGTTCTTTGGCGATAAACCGCAAATCCTCTTCGACATCGCCAAAACTCGGACTCAGAACCACAGGCCTGGACTTGAAGTAACCCAACAGAGCGACAAAGAAACAGCGGTGAGCCCGGCTACGGATAGCGTTGGCGACACGGGCTTCCATCTCATTCAGAGTAAAGTAAAATCGACGTTCTTCGAGGGTGAAACTGGGAGGGCTGTACAAATCATTGATTTCTGCGTCAATGAGGATCTGGAGCCTTTCGGTATATGCCATATCTGATGCCTAAAAAGCTCAGCATAATAACCGAAAGGGACAAGTTAAGGGCTAGGAGGAAGTTAATACCCCGCTGGAGGCCAGGAGCCACGGGGGCTGTAGAGGATTATGTCTTTTTAAGACGGAAAATCCCCAGGACCCCTTAAGGATCCGAGGCACAGCGACGCAGTTATTCTGAGCTACGAGTCCATCGACTATCGCTACTTTGGCAGCTGGAGCATGGCGTATGTGCCATCATCATCGCTTACTCAGGAAATGATTCTAACCTACGGAAGCAGCCAAGATTTTGACCCGTATAAAATGAGCGGTGAGAGCGCGCTTCTCTTACTCACCGAACTTGCAGAGCATATCCCAACGGTTTAACTGCATATGATAGAAACGAAAAAGGCGGCCTTGTGAGCCGCCTTTTTGATAACAGTAGCATGTGTTCGCTAATTAAGAGTCTCCAAGGATTCTTGTTCTGCTAATTGGTGCATATCCGCTAGAGCTTCATTGAGCTCAGTGACCGGATTAAACCGCACAGTGCCTTCATATACAGCGCGACACTCGCCTGGAGCAGTACCTAGACAATGTTCCATGGCCGCTTCCTTTGCCTTCGTGGGGCTAGCGAAAGGACCAATAAACTGTCTGTTTTCTAAGTAAAAATAACCACTTTGCTCTAGCTCAAGCGTTTCCTCTACCACAATGATCTCGTCACGCTCTTCATTGGCAGGCATCATAAGCACCTCCATCCTATTTGTGATTATAAACCGGAGCAAAGGAACAACCCTCCGCTGCCGAAAAGGCAAGTTATCACGCAAATTTACAAATAGCGAGCCCTAGTTACATTCTGTCACACGATAAAGAAGAGAGTACAAAACCGGTACTAGCACCAACGTGAGCACTGTCGAAAATAGCAAGCCAGCAATAATAGCCACCGCCATAGGCTCCCACATTAACCCTCCGCCAAAATACAAAGGAAGCATCCCAAGAACGGTCGTCGCAGTAGTAAGGAGTATTGGCCTAAGTCGACGTTTACCTGCACTAAGAATCGCTTCAAAGGGGGCTAATCCATTGTCCTCTATTTCTAGATCGATTCGCTCTAACAAAACAATCGCGTTATTAATCACGATACCTGCCAGAGAGATGACGCCAAGTAATGTCATAAAACCGAAAAAGGAATTCGCTAAAAACAAGCCAACAGAGACACCAATAAAGCCTAATGGAATGGTAACCAATATAATGGCTGACTTACGCAATGAGTTGAACTGAGCAACCAGTAGAATAAGAATTATAAAAGCAGCAACAGGCAGTTTTTCGGTGATCGAGTCGTTGGCTTTTCCTGAGCTCTCAATCTCACCGCCCAGTTCAAAGCCAGACCCTAGTTCCCATTTTTTGGCTTGCTTTTCAAGCCAAGGTGTCACTCGCGAAAACCCCTCAATAGCCGTCGCATCACCTGTGAGCTGAGCACCGATCGTGATCGATTTTTTGCGGTCGCGTCGAAGAATTTTTGCTGGTTCCCAGATTAGACGCAAATCGGCAACCTGCTTCAAAGGCAACGACTCCCCCGAACTCTGCACATAAACAGACAAGCCCTCAAGCTTCGCAATGTCTTGCCGGTCAGCGGCTTGAGAGCGCAGCATAACGGGAATAATATCTTCTCCTCTGCGATACTCCGTCAACTCCAGACCACTGAGGCCGGTTTGCAGCGACACAGCGATATCCTCACTGCTAATGCCCGCTCTTCGCGCGCGAGCTTGATCAATGACAACCTCGAATTTTTTACTCTGAATGCCCCAGTCATCAACGATGTTGCGTAACTCAGGAACCGACGCCATCTTGGCCTTAAGTTGGTTGGCACGCTCAAACAAGGTTTCAACGTCATCGGCATACAATCGATACTCAACCGGATTTTTGACCGGGGTACCGTTTTCAATGCGCTTTAGGGTGATTTTTAAGTCAGGGAACGTATTAATCGCAAACTCGTCTAGCGCGCGCATACTCTCATCAATAACACTCTGATCCGACACATTGATGATAAACAAAGAATAATTTGGGCTAGCGGGCTCTGGAGTATGATTGAGCACAAAGCGTGGGCCACCCTGCCCAATGTAAGAAACCCAAGACGTGACTCCTGAGTCTCGCTCTTCGTTGACCTCTAGGTTTTTCTCTAGAAAACGATCGAACAGAGCAGTCATGCTCGCGGTTGCTTCAATATCGGCGCCAATGGGAAACTCAACCTCCATTTTGAAGTAAAGCCGATCCGAAGGCGGGAAGAATATCTTCGGCACCTGCTGCATGAGCAATACCGCTCCGACAAAAGCGCCGGCAATACCAACCAAGACCAAAGAGCGATAGCGCAAGCAGACACGTAAAAATCGCTCATAGCGCTGCTGCCATGCCGATGACTCGCTACCAACGTGATCATCCACCTTTAAGAAATGGACACACAGCATCGGAACGACCGTCATCGAAATAAGCCAAGAGCACAATAGGGTAATTGTCACCACTTTAAATAGTGACGCCGTAAATTCACCCACGGCGGATTCAGCCAAGTAAATCGGTAAAAACGCTGCCGCTGTTGTAAGCGAGGAGGTTAGCAAAGACATTTTCAATTCGTTCGCGGAAGAAAGCGCCGACTCCATTGGCGACTTACCTTCTTTCATTTGCACCAAAATACTTTCCGACATCACAATGCCGTTATCGACGAGCATACCTAGTGCAATAATGAGCGCTGCCAAAGAGATCTGATCTAGGCCAATCTCTAAATTGATCATCACTAAAAGCGCTGCCAGCATGCTAGCCGGAATCAACAGCGAAACAATCAATCCAGTTCTCAGCCCCAAACTAAGCAACATGACTGCTGCGACGACGGCAATTGCCTGCAAAAGGTTTAGAACAAATCCTTTCACTTTGTCATCAACTTCCTTTGGCGAGAAATTCACTACATTGAAATCCACGCCTATCGGATACTCTTGGGATAATCGCGCAAGCTCTCGCTGAACTTGGTTACCCAACTCTATGTTGTTGCCGCCTTCACGCATTGAGATAGCAATACCAATTGCGTCTTCCCCTTTGAACCGCACTAAGGATGAGGGCGGATCGACGTAACCCGATTTAACTCGGGCGATGTCTCTCAAATACACAACATTCTTGCTGCCAGGGATAGGTAATATGGTATTCCCAATGTCATCCACTGTTTCGAAGTTTCCGGATGGCTCGAGCTCTATTCGTTCATTTCCAATGACAATAGAGCCACCCGGAACAATGATATTCCGACTTTTTATCATCGAACTTAAAATAGCGGGAGAGAGGTTCAGCTCAGTCAGTTTTGCGTTGTCATATTCAACAAAGACACGTTCGTCCTGAATCCCGAGCAAATCGATCTTTGCAGCATCCTCTAGGTTTAATAAATCATCTCGCGCATTGTCTGCGATGGTCTTCATCTCGGAGTAGGTATACCCTTCCGCCGTCAACGCAATCACAATGCCATACACGTCGCCAAATTCATCATTGACTACTGGCCCAATAATACCTTCGGGAAGATCCGGGGTAACCGCTTGAATCTTGCGTCTCAGGTCATCCCAAATCGGCCGCATACTGGTGTAGTTTTCTTTAATATTCGCAACAACAATCGATACGCCGGTCTTTGACGTACTCGTAACGAAATCAAGTTCTGGAATCTCTTGAACAACTTGCTCAATCTGGTTAGTTACCAGCTCCTCCATTCTATCGGAAGAGGCGCCAGGTAAGTAAGTGACCACTTGTGCAGCTCGAATAATAAAACCAGGATCATATGCACGAGGAAGATCTTTGAATGCTTGTACGCCTGCGAGCATTAAGACAGCAAATAAAATCCACGTAGTTCGGTTATTGGTGATCGCTGCGTTAGTAAGAGTCACGACTACTGTCCTTTCAGAAGACGCACTTGTTGTCCATCAGAGAGTTTGCTCATCCCCGCTGTAACAACACTTTCTCCACGCTCCAAGCCTGACAAAATCTGCAAACCCGTTGGCAGCACTTCTCCGACTACAACATTTACACGCTTTATGACGCCCACATCAGTTTTGCCAGCATCAGAATCTGGATCTGGCTCTAAGACCCAAACGAACGCTTCTGAGCCGTTACCCATCACACTCTGACTAGGCACAACGATCTCTCCCAAAGCCGCTTTATCGTCAGTATTCTTCTTAGGTGTTGCGGTGACGGTGGTCGTCATCCCTGGGAGAATGGAATACCCATCCACGTTTTCCATGGTTAAGGTCACGGTGTAAGTCTGAGTAACGTCATCCGCGACGGTTGCGATTTCTTTTACGGAAAGTGGGAATTGACGCTCCGGAATGGCATCAAATTGAGCAT
>NZ_LWFT01001082.1:0-965 GCF_001635105.1 Oleiphilus sp. HI0079 | reverse complement strand
CAATTACACCAACGTCGGTAGTCTTGGATGCATCGATCATTTCTGGTAGTCGATGCAGTGTTTGGGGGCCAAAAACAACGTCAACAAAAGGCGCGCGGTCACGAATAGCCTCGCCTTCCTGGCTCGCAACGCAGCCGCCGACACCTATCGTCAGATTTGGGTTTGAGTCTTTGAGTTTCTTCCAGCGCCCTAGTTGGTGGAACACTTTTTCCTGCGCTTTTTCTCTTATAGAACAAGTATTCAATAAGAGAATATCAGCATCGTCTGCGCTGTCGGTAAGTTCAACGTCTTGGCCTTCACGAAGCAGGTCTGCCATGCGCGATGAGTCGTACTCATTCATCTGGCAGCCGTGCGTTTTGATAAACAGCTTTTTAGTCATCGAAGAAATTCAAACCCTGAGTTTAAAAGGTCGAGAATTATAGCGCCCACGACGTCTGAATTATAGCGATTTTTTGTTTGTTTTGTGTCCGTTTTGTAGGCTGTTTTATAAGCGTTTAGGTCGCTTTCTGAGTCGTAATTTTGCTATGATTCGCCGCCCTCAAGATCGCTTAGGAAGTTGATAGTATTTTTATGCAGAGTAAGAAAACATACAAAGTCGTTTTTTATAATCAGGACGAAGTGTTCGAAATCTTCGCTTCGCACGTTTTTCCGTCTGATATGTATGGTTTCATAGAGGTTGAGGAAATTTTGTTTGGAGNGCGTTCGCAATTGCTTGTTGATCCGAGTGAAGAGCGGCTCAAGAATGAATTTGCGGGTGTTAATCGAACTTTTATTCCAATGAATGCCGTCGTCCGTATTGACGAGGTAGAGCAGTGCGGTACGCCGAAAGTTAAGCCTAGTCAGGTAACGCAATTTCCTGGCGGGCCTAGCACCAAAAAATAATAGTTAGGAGAAAATAATGGGTATTTCAATGTTGCGTTTTGCGCCTATGTACGCGGGTTTGCTAGCGATCTTGATTATATTTT
>NZ_LWFT01001081.1:0-760 GCF_001635105.1 Oleiphilus sp. HI0079 | reverse complement strand
TTTATCCTGCTCACGTCTAATCCGTTTGCCCGGACTTTCCCGCATGTGCCTATGGAAGGTAGCGATCTCAACCCACTATTGCAGGACTTTGGGCTCATTGTTCATCCGCCGATGCTCTACATGGGATATGTCGGGTTTTCTGTTGCTTTTGCTTTCGCCATCGCTGCCTTGATGGGAGGGCGTTTGGATAGCGCTTGGGCTAAATGGTCGCGACCTTGGACCATAACGGCCTGGGGGTTTCTCACGCTAGGTATTGCATTAGGAAGTTGGTGGGCGTATTACGAGCTTGGTTGGGGCGGATGGTGGTTTTGGGATCCTGTTGAAAACGCTTCCTTTATGCCGTGGTTAGTTGGTACGGCGCTTATGCACTCCTTAGCCGTAACTGAAAAGCGCGGAGCATTTAAAAGCTGGACTATTTTTCTCGCCATTATCGCGTTTTCCTTAAGTTTACTGGGTACGTTTTTGGTACGTTCGGGCGTACTCACGTCTGTTCATGCGTTTGCGTCGGATCCGAGTCGAGGGCAGTTTGTACTTGGACTCTTAGCCATAACCATTATTAGCTCATTGTTGCTTTATGCTTGGCGAGCGCCTGATCTCGTTGGTAAATCAGAACATCAACTGCTCTCACGAGAGAGCTTTCTCCTCGCGAACAATATCATTCTTGTTGTTGCATGGATAACCGTCATGCTTGGCACACTTTATCCCTTGGTGCTTGATTTTATTGGTGCAGGTAAATTGTCTATTGGGCCTCCTTACTTCA
>NZ_LWFT01001080.1:0-1546 GCF_001635105.1 Oleiphilus sp. HI0079 | reverse complement strand
AGAACAGGTCTTCAGCATCAGCACGGATAACTTTAACGCCCATGTTGTCAGCGAACATTTTCATTACCTGATCGCCTTCGTTATGGCGCAACAAGCCATTATCAACGAACACGCAGGTGAGTTGATCACCAATCGCTTTATGAAGTAGCGCCGCAACAACCGATGAATCAACGCCGCCCGACAAGCCTAACAATACGTGATCTGAACCAACCTGCTCTTTTACCGTAGCGACCGCATCGGCAACAATTTTGCTTGGCGTCCATAAAGCGTCGCAGCCAGCAATATCGAGCACAAAATGCTCAAGAATACGCTTACCCTGCAGGGTGTGAGTGACTTCAGGGTGGAACTGAACGCCATAGAAATGCTTGTCTACATTGCACATACCGGCAATCGGGCAAGATGGGGTCAGTGCCATTAATTCGAAACCATCGGGCATTGCAACAACCTTGTCACCATGACTCATCCAGACATCAAGCAATGCGTTGCCGTTCTCCCCAAAGTGATCTCGAATGTCCTTAAAAAGCGGATTTTCATTCGTAACTTCGATTTGCGCGTAACCAAACTCTTGCACATCAGAGCCTTCAACTTTTCCGCCTAGCTGCTCTGCCATGGTCTGCATACCGTAGCAAATACCTAGAACCGGCACACCAAGATCAAAAACCGCTTGCGGCGCTCGCGGAGTATTTTCACCCGTCACCGATTCTGGACCACCAGCGAGAATAATGGCCTTAGGGGCATAATCGCGGATTTCGCCATCTTCCATATCAAAGGCACGAATCTCACAGAACACTCCGATCTCACGAATTCGACGCGCGATTAGCTGTGTGTATTGAGAGCCAAAATCTAGAATGAGTACGCGGTGTGCGTGAATGTTCTGGTTTGCAGTTTCAGACGTGGTCATACCGATATTTACCTTAAAAAAATAATCGGGAGACGAATGCTCCCGATTATTGTGATCAACAAGTCGAACGAATCATGAATAACAGCAAGAATTAACCTACTCGATAGTTAGGCGCTTCCTTGGTGATCGTCACATCATGCACGTGACTCTCTTTCATACCTGCCGCTGTAATGCGGGTAAACTCAGGCTTAGTGCGCATTTCTTCAATATTTTGGCTTCCAGTGTAGCCCATGCTAGAGCGCAAACCGCCCATCAACTGATGAATAATGGCACTCATTGGCCCCTTGCAGGCGACACGACCTTCAATACCTTCGGGCACCAACTTATCAACACCAGATTTAGCATCTTGGAAGTAGCGATCACTTGAACCTTGGGCTTGCCCCATAGCACCAAGCGAGCCCATTCCGCGATACGCTTTATAGCTACGGCCTTGATACAGCTCCACTTCTCCCGGTGCTTCGTCAGTACCCGCTAACAAGCTACCAATCATGATGGTATGCGCGCCAGCGACAATCGCCTTAGATACATCACCAGAAAAGCGAATACCACCATCAGCAATAATAGGGATATCGAACGGCTTCAAAGCCTCGGCTACGTTTGCAATAGCAGAGATTTGTGGCACACCGACACCTGCAACAATACGCG
>NZ_LWFT01001079.1:0-1343 GCF_001635105.1 Oleiphilus sp. HI0079 | reverse complement strand
GATGATATTCGAGACGATCTCGGTGAATTTGGTGTGCATTACCAGCAATGGTTTTCCGAAGCATCTCTTGCAGATAAGATCGACGACGCGCTAGCGAGACTAGATGCCAATGGTTTTCTATACGAACAAAACGGTGCCATCTGGTTTAAATCGACAGCCTTTGGTGACGATAAAGATCGCGTTGTAAAACGCGACAATGGCGAAACAACCTACTTCGCCTCTGATATTGCTTACCATCTGAATAAATTTGAGCGTGGCTATGACCGCGTCGTTAATGTTTGGGGCGCAGATCACCACGGTTACATTGCAAGGGTTAAAGCCGCACTGCAGGCGATGGATCTTGACCCAGACAAGCTCGATATCAAGCTTGTTCAGTTTGCCATCCTTTACCGCGGCACTGAGCGCGTGCAGATGTCAACGCGAAGCGGCTCATTTGTGACTCTCCGCGAGCTGCGTGATGAAGTCGGAAAAGACGCAGCCCGATTTTTCTACGTAACGCGCAAGGCAGAGCAACATATGGACTTCGACTTGGAGCTCGCAAAGTCGCAAAGTAAAGACAATCCTGTTTACTACATTCAGTATGCGCACGCTCGAATCGCTAGCATGCTGCGAAAACTTGAAGAGGAAAGTATCAGTGTGGATCGAGAAAACGGCCTTGCAGAGCTAGCTCGCAACAGTGTTGATGCAGAAGTAGACTTGGCCAAACGCCTAACACAATATCCGTCAACATTGATCAACTCAGCAGAGCAGCTGGAACCGCATACCATGACACACTATTTAAGAGATCTAGCTAGCGAATTTCACACCTATTACAACAGCAATAAAGTGCTGGTCGATGATCAAAACGTGCGCGATGCGCGAGTCACTCTCTGCATCGCAGTCCAGCAAGTTATCAAGAATGGTTTGAATCTACTCGGTGTTAGCGCGCCAGAAAGCATGTAATCATGACTCGAGATTACGCAAAACCCAGCACGACTAAAAAGCCTGCTGCAAAGCGCAAAAAGAAACCTTCCGCAAAGACAGGTTCTGCCGCGAAAAAAACGTCTGCAACAAAAACTGTCGATAACGCTGGATCAGGCAAGGGCTTACATCTTTTTTTAATCGCAGCCCTTCTTGGTGGCTTTGGGTTCGCACTCTATAAACTAGCTCAGGTAGATGATGGCGCGACCAATCAAGCTATCAGCAAGCCCGCTCCTAACAGCACGAAGCCTAAAGCTGAGGCTGAATCAAAAGAAAAAGCCGTCATAAAACCCGAAGCACGCTTCCAGTTTTATGACCTTCTTCCTAACAGCGAGGTAGACACAGACACCGTGGATGCCTATACATTTAAAGAAAAAGGCGCC
>NZ_LWFT01001078.1:0-662 GCF_001635105.1 Oleiphilus sp. HI0079 | reverse complement strand
GCTAGGCGAGGCAAGCGAACTGCTCGCCAAACATACTACAGCAGAGATCGTTGATTACACGGGTAAGCTGATTATTCCCGGCATGATCGACACACACATTCACTTCCCACAAGTCGAAGTGATTGCATCCTACGGCGAGCAGCTATTGGATTGGCTGAACAACTATACCTTCCCTGCTGAGCGCCAGTTTGAAGACAAGGAATACGCATCGAACATTGCGAACTTCTTTCTAGATGAATTGCTGAAGTGCGGCACCACAACCGCCTTGGTTTTCGGCACTGTACATAAGCAAAGCGTCGAAGCCTTCTTTGAAGCCTCAGAACAGCGCAATACACGGATGATCTGCGGCAAAGTGATGATGGATCGCAACGCGCCAGAGTATCTCACCGACACACCAGAAAGCGCATACCAAGACAGCAAAGCCTTAATCGAAGCATGGCACGAAAAAGGCCGTCAGCTGTATGCGGTCACGCCGCGTTTTGCGATCACCTCAACCGAAGCCCAGTTAGAGAAAGCCGGACAGCTTATTGCAGAACACCCAAGCGTATTTATGCAAACGCACATTAGCGAGAACCACGATGAGGTGGCGTTTGTCGACGAGCTATTTCCTGATGCGATTGATTACCTTGATGTATACGACCGCTATGGCCTGCTCGGCCCTC
>NZ_LWFT01001077.1:0-843 GCF_001635105.1 Oleiphilus sp. HI0079 | reverse complement strand
GTAGATCGCGCAAAATCGAAGCTACCTGAGGGCAGCGATGATCCAACCGTCAACGAAATTAATGTTGCCCTCTTCCCAGTAATGAGCATGAGCCTTGGCGGGCCGTTACCAGAGCGCAATCTGCTCGCCATTGCGCGCGATTTGCGCGATGACATCGAAGCACTAGCCGGCGTGTTAGAAGTCGACATCGGTGGTGATCGCGAAGAGCTGCTAGAAGTGGTGGTTGATCCATTGGTGCTTGAAACCTATGGCATCAACTTTGAAAGCGTCTTATCGATTGTTTCTCGAAATAATCGATTGGTCGCCGCTGGAGCGATCGATAATGGTTCGGGCCGTCAAATTCTAAAGGTCTCGGGTATTATTGAAGACCTCGATGACATTATGTCGATGCCCATCAAGATCGAGAACGATACAGTCGTCGCCTTTCGAGACGTTGCGACTGTGCGGCGTACCTTCAAAGATCCAGGCGGTTTCGCACGCGTAAATGGCGAGCCAGCGCTCNCCCTTGAAGTCAAAAAGCGCCTCGGCGCCAATATCATCCAGGTCATCGATGACATAAAAGCGATTGTGGCTGAGAAGAAACAATATTGGCCAGAAACACTAGAGCACAACATCATTTTCGATAAGTCGAAAGACATTATCACCATGCTCGAAGATCTACAGAATAATGTCATAAGTGCCATTATCATGGTCATGATTGTGATCGTCGGTGCCCTTGGCGTCCGCTCATCCATTCTCGTTGGCATTGCGATCCCCGCTTCATTTTTAAGCAGCATGTTGATTATCAACGCCATGGGTTTAACACTGAATATTGTCGTGCTGTTCAGTTTGATTCTGGTGGTG
>NZ_LWFT01001076.1:0-944 GCF_001635105.1 Oleiphilus sp. HI0079 | reverse complement strand
CTCAGAAGCTTCAAGCCTATTTTGTCTAGAACTTGGTTTTTAATTTCGTCCCTTTCTTGCTGAGCTTTGTTGTTCTCATGAAACTGATAACCATCTACCTCGATTGCTAAAACTGGTTGCAAATCTATTTTGGAGTAAACTAAGAAATCAATATGGGACCAAGGATTTGTGACGAAAGCAGCTTGTTCGGGGTTCAGGTCGCTAGCCTCTTTGACGATATCATTCAATTGTATGTGCAGCCCATATGTTAAATGGTTGTACTCTTCACTTTCCAAAATATCGAATAGCAAGCCATCCACAAGATTTTCCGAGTCGTAAGCAGAGCGTTTTTTACTGCCTTCGAATACCTTTCGGAGAAGGTGGCTTTGCTCCTTGTATAGGAGATCAAATATTGACGACTTCTTACTTTGAACTAATCCCTGTCCTAAGGTTTGATAATCCACGTAACGGATTAATGATCCAATATTAGAATCTTGCTCAGCAAAAATACGATCTCCAGCAACGAGCACAAATTGGTCTACCGCTCTCGACACCGCAACGTTAACGGTATCGGCTCGGTCTATAAAATCATTTATCGAATTGGCCACAGTCGAAAAAATAATTACTTTCTTTTCTCTGCCTTGAAACTTATACACAGTGTCTACATCCAGACGATTGGTACCCATACTTTTTACTGCCTTATTCACATGCGCCCTGTATGGGGCAATAACGCCGATTTCTTCGGGGTCAGCACTCGCTAACCGCGCTTCTCGCAATACTTCATCTTTGATGACGGAGATCTCACGTTGACTGAACAACCCAGATTCGTTTATTTGCTTTCGAGCATGATTTCCTTCTTTTAATCGGTAAACCAAAAAAGGGTACTCTCGACCTTTTACTTCCGTCATAACTAGAAGTTCATTGTTGTAAAACTTTTTGTTACAGAAGCCTATGATTGCGGGATG
>NZ_LWFT01001075.1:0-1160 GCF_001635105.1 Oleiphilus sp. HI0079 | reverse complement strand
GCTACTCTTCAAAATGACGACTCTCGAAGCATTGAGTAAGGTTGCGTAGTGAAAAAACTTATCCATTCTGATGTGTATGCTGAGTGCGTACCGTCAAGCATCTCAGGTGCCTCCACCAAGTCTTTAGAGCCTTTGGAGGAAATCGTTGGTCAAGAGCGTGCGCAAGAAGCGGTGCGTTTTGCGATGGCAATGCCCGGAAGTGGCTACAACATCTATGCTATTGGTCGGACAGGGCTCGGCAAACGAACCATGATGTTGCGTTATTTAAAGCGACAGATCACGCCGAAGCATGATGTCTCTGACTGGTGTTATGTGGTGAATTTCGAGGAGCCTAGAAACCCAACGATGTTGCAGCTGCCTGTCGGGCAGGGCATTCAGTTGAAGCGTGACATGGAGGCGTTGATGACGCGCCTTACCAAGGCGATCCCTCAAGCCTTCGATAATGAGAGTTACTACGAACGAGCCGATAAGCTTAAAACCGAATATGCCGAGATTCAGGAAGAGGCATTAGAAAAACTTGCCAAGCAGGCGCGCAGAAAGTCGGTTCAGTTGAGTATCACTACGCCGGGCGGCTATCGCCTCACAGCATTAAATGGTGAGGAACCTCATACGGCCGAAACCTTTGATAGCTTGTCGCAAGACGAGCAGGACAAGTTCGATGAGATAATCAATAAGCTTGAAGTCAAACTGCGCAACACGATTCGGAAGATGGCTGCTTGGGAGCAGGAGTTTGTTGATAAACAAGAGCAGCTGAATGAAGAGATGATCATAGGAGTCTCGAAGCATCACGTTGATAACCTCTTGGAGAAATACAAAAAGCTACCCAATGTCGTTAGCTATCTCCAGGCTCTGCAAAAGGACATGGTCGAGAATCTAGATATTTTTCTTGAGGAGCGGGATGAGCAGAGCGCTCTCGCGGATGCGACGCTGGATAAAAAGCTGCCGAGACGCTATCAGGTAAACGTATTGGTTCATCATAAAAACAACCGCCCGCCGGTGGTTGTTGAAGAGAATCCGAATTATCACAACCTTTTTGGTTATGTAGAGAGCGTGACCTATAAGGGTTCCGTCTTTACCGACTTTAGTTTGATTCGTCCCGGATCGATGCATCGAGCAAATGGTGGATACTTACTGATCGATGCAACAAAAGTCCTCGAGCA
>NZ_LWFT01001074.1:0-912 GCF_001635105.1 Oleiphilus sp. HI0079 | reverse complement strand
AGTTAAGCTCCACCTCACTCATCCGCTTCAACTGCTTGTTGGTGTCTTTCACCGTGTAAAACACGAGCTCGTCTGCAAGCTCGACATCCTCAATCACATACTCAGCATCTTCATGGTCCGACACCGTGTCGCCAACCTTGTAGATCACACGAGAGATCGGTGCCTGATCGAGCGCATAAGTGCGGACTTCATCCGCTGCTGGAAATGTAATTGCTACTCGCCGTCCTTCAAGCTCAGAGATCATCCCTAACCCTAGTTTTGGTTCGGTTTGACTAACCCATCTCTGACCAACTCGGTAAGACATCTTCTACTACCCCTAAAACAATTAATCTGTAACCTGCTCGGCTAAATGCACGGACAAAACGCGGCGCGCATTCTAGCACTGATGATAAGCGACTCACATAATGATCCACATCAATTTCGTGTCATTCACCGATAATTAATAAGTACCTAAAACTCGGGTTGTAGACTAAACTAAATGCGAGTGAGTGAGAGTGTAGTCGTTCAAGTGAAAGACGCGAGATTCTCTGAGTTCTGAATGAAAGCCTAGCCATCCGACTTAAGGAGGTGTCATGAGATCGAAACTTGCGATTCAAGCGCGAGCTCTGACGACTATTGCCTTAAGTTTCCTGTTTACCTTCTTCACCAGCACCGTTTCTTCGGAACAACTCGATTATTACGTTGTTGAGGGTTTAACAGAGCCTTTTCAAATTAGCGATCCAGACGCAACTCAAAAAGGCTTCATTACGGAAGTTGTCGAGGCACTGGCAGCAAAGCTGAACATTGAGCTGGTGACACATGTTGCACCATCACCTCGCATTGAATTACTTTTAAAAGACGAGAGTAAGACAAACTGGATTGCCTACGATAGCCCCGCTTGGAAATCGATACCAATGGGGGTTCCACTCAGCA
>NZ_LWFT01001073.1:0-974 GCF_001635105.1 Oleiphilus sp. HI0079 | reverse complement strand
TAATCAGAAGGGTGGGGTAGGTAAAACCACTACGGTTGTAACGCTTGGAGGCCTGCTAGCGTCACAAGGCAAGCGTGTTCTTGTTATGGACCTTGACCCCCATGGTTCGCTTACTAGCTATTTTGGTCATGATCCTGACACAATCGAACAGAGTGTATTTGATCTGTTTATGCACAAGGGCGCGGTACCTGATGGTTTGCCGGAATCCCTTATTACGGCAACTTCTTGCCCGGGCTTGGATCTTATGCCGGCCTCAACCGCTCTAGCGACGCTTGAGCGTCGAATGGTCGGCGTTGATGGTATGGGTTTAATCATCTCTAAGACCCTCGCTTTGTTGTGGGATCAATACGATTTCGTTCTGATCGATAACTCTCCTTCTTTAGGAGTGCTGATGATTAACGCTTTGGCCGCTAGTCAGCAGCTTGTTGTACCTGTTCAAACCGAGTTTCTAGCGATTAAGGGATTGGAAAGAATGATGCACACCTTATCGATGGTGATTCGATCCCAGAAAAGCAATTTGCAGCACATGATTTTGCCTACAATGTTTGACCGCCGAACTCAGGCGTCAACTCAGAGTCTGAGAACCATCAAACAAACATGGGGTGACAACGTGTGGAAGTTCGCTATCCCGGTAGATACGAAGTTTCGAGATGCAAGTATGCAAGGGCTTGTTCCTTCCGAGCTTGACGCTGCGACTCACGGCGTTAGAGCGTATAAAAAATTGCTTGAAACTCTGTTAGAAAAAACACCTAACGGGATATAGCGGGAGCGAGGGCATTTGCACATTTCTCTTAAGGAAAACAATTCCGTGGGAAATGATGAGATCATTGGTGACTATCTTGATGCTCTATTATCAACGCCAATGCCGGTTAAGGTTATACGTAACCGATTTGAGTTACAGCGTACGATTAAACTAGACGACATTTTAAGTGGTCAGCGAACACCAAGTCAGCAGGAAGCTGTTTTAATTTTGC
>NZ_LWFT01001072.1:0-25915 GCF_001635105.1 Oleiphilus sp. HI0079 | reverse complement strand
AATATGATCTTCATGGGCATGCGTCAGAATAATCGCTTGCAGTGCGCCGCGGTTTTCCTCGACAAAGTGCGTATCCGGTACGATAAATTCATCGAGACGAGGATGAAGCACGCCGTCAGGGTCCTGAAACATTGAACCGCAATCGACCATGATCATATGGTTATTGTGCAGATAGAGGTTTAGGTTCATCCCTATTTCCCCCGTCCCACCCAAGGGCAAAAAGTAAAGCCCATCTTGCTTAACCGGTTTATCAAACACCCAAATGTTCCTTAGAGGCTGTCGTTCTATTCGAAAATCACACGGTCCGTTTCTACCCCTGCAAGACGAAAGGCCTCTGCAATTCTCCCCTGATTATCGGCAACGAAGTCCAGAAAATACTGAGCGACCGAAGAAGGTTTTTTCGCCGAAGGATGGACCAAGCACCATGCCCGCTTTATGGGAAACCCGTCAATCTCCGGGGATACAAGCGTGCCTAGTCGCAATTCGCTAGTAACACTTAGTCGAGGTAAGACCGCAACACCTAGCCCTGCTAACACCCCATGTTTGGTCGCATCATTGGAGCCAAACTCCATGCTCAAACGCAATTTGAGTGTATGCTCATGACAATGCTGCTCTAACGCCAAGCGACTTCCCGAGCCCCTCTCGCGCACAAGCACGCCCGATTCAAGAAATTGCTCAGCCGTGATCTTGTCTTCAGTATTTAGAACATGTGTTGGAGCCATTACCGGGATGAGCTCGTTGTCGAGAAACGGCAAAGACGCGAAAGGCTTTTCGCTTGGCACGATCCCCATTATTACCAAATCTCCCTGATTGCTATTTAAACGCTCGATCGCCTGCGCCCGGTTCACAACATGTACACGGACGCTCACTAAAGGGTATCGATCAAGAAACGGTTTTAGTAGATACGGTGTTATGTACTGGGCCGTGTTGACAGCCGTGAGCGTTAAATCGCCGGAAACCTGCCCCTCTAAACTGTGCAATTCATGCTGTAAACGCTGTATCTCCTCGAAGATAAGAGAAACGCTTTGCTGGACTTTCTCAGCCGCCGGCGTACGGTAAAGCTTGCGCCCTACAAACTCAAACAGCTTCACGTCGAGCGCTTCTTCAAGATGCTTAATCTGCGCACTCACCGCTGGTTGCGAAAGACCCAGCAAATCAGCCGCTTTGCTATATCCACTCTGCTCATAAACCGCAGAAAAAATTTGAAGTTGGCGCAATGAGAGACGATTCAATAGTTTTTGGACTGACAGTGCCATGACATGACATCCTAGAAGATTAGGTTATAGATAAGATAACATTGAATCATTGTATCTTATGAGTTTAATCTCATATCTTAAAGACCTAGCGCTTGCGGTTTGGAGAGAACAGAGTCATGCCTGATATTGTTGTGATGTTTTTCTTGCTCGGTCTGGTGGCGGGAGTCGTTCGTTCAGATCTCGAGATTCCGAAAGCAGCCTACGACACCCTCAGTTTATTATTGATGCTTACCATCGGCCTCAAAGGAGGCATGGTACTTCATGGGTCGCTGGATGCCTCCCTTTTACTGGAGCTCATCGCTGTGGCATTACTGGGAGCGCTAATACCGCTCGCGATCATGCCCCTGCTCAAGTACGTGGTGCGCCTTAATAATGCCGACACCGCAAGTATCGCAGCACATTATGGTTCCGTAAGCGCAGGAACGTTTGCTGTCGTCCTTGCTTACACTGAAACGGCACAAATCGCGTACGATCCTCAGGTGACACTCTACCTCGTGATGCTTGAGCTGCCCGCAATTCTCGTGGCGTTGGCTTTGTTCCGCAAGGCAAATCCTGCTGCCAACGCGGGAAGCAGCGCAGCACTCTGGCACGAAACGTTTACCAACAGAGGCGTCATTTTACTCGTCGGCGGTGTATGCATTGGTTTCATGTATGGTCCACAGGAAGGGGCAGCCGTTACGGAGTTATTGACCGGTGCATTCAAAGGCGTACTTGCCCTATTCTTGCTGGAAATGGGTCTAACGGCAGCTGAAACCCTTAGACCAATTCCATGGAAAAAGTGGAAGGCATTACTATTTGCCTTAGTAGCGCCCTTAGTACTTGCTCAACTTGGCATTGCTCTGGGCTTGCTGCTGGGGTTACAAGCGGGCTCTGTTCTTATCTTGGCGACCCTCGCAGCAAGCTCGTCTTATATTGCCGCACCAGCAGCCATTCGCGCGGCTATCCCCGATGCGAATATTGGGCTAGCAATGTTGATGTCATTGGGGATCACTTTCCCGTTCAATGTCATCATTGGTATCCCCATTTACCACCAAATTATTCAGCTTGTTATAACCTGATGCACCTTAAGTATGACGCAAGCGATGATACAAGAAACTCCGCCGCAAGAGTCCTGCTGAGAGACGAACCCCCTTCACGCACCGAACTGCATATCAAATGCCGCGACGACAGCACATTCATGCTTGTGTGCTTAGCTGGGATCGACAATAAACCGCCAACAAGGATAAAAGCGCAAGGTCCATTTCATTCGTTGCGACAGGTACAAGGTGCTCGCAATGCCATTATGAGTGCATTGAAAAAGGAGGGATTCCTCCCCGTATCTTCGGTGCCCTATTGGGAGATAAACGCACAACTCATTGCCAATACCTGTCGCCAAACACTAAACCAAAATAAAGGCGACTTCGAATTCGACCCCAAAGATGTTTTATAGCGACTATCTATTTTCAAAACACTTAATTAAGGCGGACTTGTTGGGCCAAAAAGACGAGCCATTGAATTTTTAAACGATCCAAGCGATATCGCGCCACGTAAGTCTTTTAGATTCACGATCATTTGCTTCGCTTACTGAATCCATACTCGGAGAATGCTTATGAAAATGCGCGTTAAAGAATTAGCTCACCTACCAACTCCCCCGCAAGTCGTCGTCCAATCCTTCGAAGGTTCGATTTATCGAATGGTGGCACGATCGAACGGCCAAGAGATTTTACTGACTGATGAGGCCGGCAACTATCTAACGGAGCGTCACCCAAATGCATTAACCGATTTACTGCACGACATCATCGTTGATTCAGTCAGCCTGGAACATCATTCCGCCTATGACGAAATGATCGGACACTCGACGCCAGACAGCGCTTCGGCCTCTTCCTCAAACAAGCTCATTATTGATATCACAACAGAAACACTAACAAGTCGAGCTTAGATTGAGCAAGCAACAGAAGTGATCGCAAAGCCGCAGTAGGCTATGCCACCACTTCCACAAGGTACGCTCGGACGCTTATTGGGAAAGCTGCTGAACGCGAGCACGGACGGCTGGGTCGTTGGGAGCAATAGCACTCAGGTTAGAAAGATACTTCATACTTTCCTGGGCTCGTCCCATCTTCTCCAAAAAGGTAACAATACCCAGTAGTACATCGTACTGGTTGGGCCATTGCTCGTTCGCCGATTGCAATACGGCAAGCGCTTTATCCGGCATTCCCTGACCGTCCAATGCGATTGCGTACACGTAATAAAACCGTGAATTGGCGTCGACTTGCTGCGTAGCAAGGCGCAAATGTTCTAAGGCCTCTTGTTTTCGCCCTAAACGAACGAGATTTAGTCCGTAGCTATGTTGAACAGCTCCACTATCAGGCGCGACTTTAATCGCCTGCTTTAAGGTAAGCTCTGCATTCTCTTCGTCACTAATAGATCGATAAAGATCCGCCTTATTGAGCAGAGCAGCGGCAAAATCGGGCTCTATCTCCAAAGCTTGATCAAATGCGGCAAATGCGCGTTCAACCATACCTCTTCGCAGATAATAATCTGCAAGCGCGAGTTGGCCCGAAGGAAAATCTGCAGAAAGACGCAATTGATCCTCGTACTCATTTAACAACGTCATGACGTCAGCACGCGCTTGCCCCGAAAGTGACCGCTCGTAACCAGCTAATTGTCGCGCAAGCGAAAACCGAACGGTTGCCGAAGGATCTTTAATCAGACCTCTAAAGATCCCATAGCGATGCTGAATCGGTATAAAGTCACTGGCGTCAATCGCTGCCGCCCTAACCATAGGATCCACCGAGCTTATGTTCTCTTGTAATGTTTCTGCCGTCAGCCTTGAAGGCACTCGCCCTGTGCTGGCAAGCAATGTAGCCTTATTGATGGGCGGAAGCGCATCAGACGCCAAGAACTCGACCAAAGGGCGAAGAATCAAGGGGTCTGCTTTCTGTATTTTAGCGCTAAGTGTTGCGTACGGGTTAAACGGTCTCTCTTTTGACCACTGATCAACATGTTCTTGCGCCCAGCTGTTTGACTGTGCTTTATGGCAGTCTTTACATACACTCGGTGATTCGGCGACTTCAGATGCACGAGGGTGCGGCACCCTAAAAGAGTGGTCTCGCCGATCATCCACCTCCATATAAGTGGTTTCCGGCATATGGCAGGTCACACATTGCGCTGCTGCGCTTTCCATTGGGTGCTTATGATGCTCGGGCACATCGTACACTGCGGGCTTGTGGCACTGAGTACACACGCCATTGCCTTCAACTTTTAAATTACCTGAATGGGGTTCGTGGCAATGACTGCATTGCACGCCTGCATTCGCCATTTTGCTTTGTAAAAAAGAACCAAGTACAAACACTTCATCCCGAATCTGTCCATCATAGTAATATAACGGAGACTCTAAGCGGCGCAGTAAATATTGGTTGTGATAATCGTCGGCAGGGTCCACTGCGCCAATAAGCTGGCGTCTCGAATGACATCCACCACATGCGTTTACCTGAGCTTGAGAAGGTGTCCCGAAAGGAACAGCAATATCACGATCATCGGTAAATCTGAACTGCGACGTCGGAGCCAAACTCATATCAAATCCGCCAAACTGCGCACTTGGCAGTCCGTTTTTTTGAGCAAGACGAACATGCTCGCTCCCTTTCCCATGACATGCTTCACACGCAACGTTTAACTCAGAAAACGTAGTGTTAAACGTGTTCGTCTGAGTGGAGTAACCTCGTTCGACACCCGTCGAGTGACAATCTGAACAACGTGAGTTCCAATTTTGAGTGTGACGTGACCAGTGGAATGGGCTGTCAGGTCCGGTATTTTCATCTGGAAGTAATTTGTACCAGCGTTGCCCACCGTCTTCTTTTGAACGCGCATCCCAAGCCACATCGTAGGCCTGATAGCGACCACCGTCAGTCTTTATCAAATATTGCTGAAGAGGAAAAATCCCGAACGTGTAGGCAACCTCAAACGACACCTGAACCCCGTCATCAATGCTAATAACGAAGTCCCCTTTACGTTTGGAGAAGGTAGAAACAACGCCATCATGTTCGAAACTGACGCCCGAGAAATCTCCAACAACAGACTCATCAGTCGGCAGCATCATCGCCTGGGCATGATGGGAGGAAGCCCAAGACGTATATTCGGCGTTATGACAACTCGCGCACACAGCGCTGCCAACAAATGTTTTGATGTGTTGATTGCCCTCAGCAAACATCTGGCCTGAGGATAGTAAAAGTAAAAGCAAAAAAGGGATTTTTTCGCCGAACAAGCAGCGCATTATCGTAAGACTTTGCCGCGCTTTTTTGACGACACTTAATACAAGGGTTTTCATGCTTTTTCTTTACTTCTCTGGTTTCTTCTCTTTATTTTTAGAGCATCATGGATGGAGCTGGCTCAGCTTGTCAATTTAGCGTTAAGTTAATTTGCTTCAAGCGCAGCAACGAGCGCTTCTTGCGTGATTCCAGCGTCGCAAGCTCTCGAATCATGCGCTTAAAAACGCCTCTATCCGAGGCCGGTGACGCTCTTTGTGCTTTATCAAACGCTTCGGCCATCAAAGACTCGAACGCTTCAAGCACCGCACTGACGGACTGCTCGTCCGATTCCCCTCTAAAAGAGTCAATAAACTCACGCATTACACCATTACCGTTCGACCATTCAATGCGATTGTCGGAACTGCCTTTTGAAGGTCTAGCGTGGTCATCGGCTTGCGCTCGCAAGTCAAGCCAACGGTATAGCAGCCTCGCCGCTTCGATGAAGTTAGAAGAACGGCATTCAGCAACAAACCTCGACTCCAAATCACGCCGCGCTTTTCTATTCGCTTTGTCGCGATGGTAAGCACGAAGCAGCGCTTTAAATCGCGTCCTCAATCGATAGCAGGCAAAGATAAAAACAACCAACAAGATCCAATCAAACACGCTTCGTTCTGACATGAAGTCGACCGTCGACTCAATAGCAGAGCGTAGATAGTAACGAGGGCTCAAAACGGTGGTAATGGTTTGCTCCGGCAAAACCTCAACCTTAAATGTGCGACTACCGAGATCGAACCAATGAAAACGTCGTTCTGGGATGGTAAACCGTCCGGGTTTCTCTACCACGTAGGTGATTTTCTCAATGCGTTGAGCCAGGTAGTCACCGCGATTTACCTTGTCGCTCAGTTCAGGAGGTGTCGGGTAGATAGAAAGCCCGTCGTGCGTTCGGTCGAAGCGCAATTCAGGGAGCATCATCGCTGCAAGATCATCGCCACGAAAAGTAATTGTACGACTAATCGCGTCTCCGAGCGCTAAACTATCAAAATCACGATCAAAGTGCTCTTCAACTGAGAACTCTGTAGTTGCTACCCACTGAGCATCTTGCGGCGCACCGGATGGCACATTCGCCTCAAACGAAACCTCTGCAGAACGTGCAGACAGTTTGGTGGGCTGCCCATCTTCGCCCGAAACCGTTGTCTCTATGTCGATCGGTGGAATCTCGAAGCGACCCTCGCGTTGAGGATAAACTGTCATGGTCCAAAGCTGCACAGCCCAAGTCTCGCCGCTTATCCTTTTGGTAGAGTTGACGGCAAAGGATTCCCGCCGCAACACGATCGCGTCTGAGACTTCCGGCTGTAGTAAGCGTGTGCCGCCAACAAAATAACTAGACGTCGATACCTCAACGTTCAAAATAACTTGCTGCGAAACAATGATCTCTTCTGATGGTTCGACCCACGCCCTGACTTCTAAATCGATCGACTTGGCGGCGATAAAACTACTCCACAGCATCAGCCAAAATGCGCAGCTTATTGTCGCAAGGGCCGATTGAAGACGCACTATTCACCTCCTTGCTGATTGAGCTGCATCTGAAACTTCACCCGCAAAAACCGGGAAGGGTCTTGTTGTACTTGTTTCAACCACTGATCTTGGATTCGTTCGTCCGACAGAATCTGTTCTGCACTGAGCTGCTTGCGCTCGAAGTCTGGCAGCTGTTGTCGCTCGGCACCATCCGCTCGCTGCGGCTCATCCCCTAAATCGCCAATATCCTCCCCTGACTCCGGCTGTTGGTTAGCGCTCATCAAATTAATCTCATCGACGATTGCTTGAACGATTTCGATGTTCGCATTGACCCTAACGTATTCCGGATCCAGATCCAGAACCTTCTCATAAACCTCTAGCGCCTTAATGTATTCTTGATTCTGCGCGAAAGCATTACCAAGATTAAAAAGGTCATTGGGCGCTTCTAGCCCACTGTAAAGCTGAATTGCATTCGAAAAATTCTCTGCGTAGTAGTAAGCAGACGCTTTCCAACGAACATCCTCAAAATAATAAGCCGCCTTGCTAAAATCCCCCAGCTCAAAGTAAATTCGACCTAGTTGATCCGGCGTAAACCATAACTGAAGAAATCCCGACCACGCTCTCCCCAGAACTGTCGTTTTAGCCGCAATTTCTGCGACTACCGCCGAAGACTCGTGCGCATTTTGAGGCTCTTGTGCTTGTACTGGCGGCACATGCAAAGACCAACTCACGAGCACCACTGCGCACCATTGCAGCGTCCAACCCTTTCGAAACCAGAACAAAAACAACATAGCAAAGGGGAACAACAAATAATATCCCGCATCGATCCAGGGCCGATTATCGTCATCCACCAATGCCAAGTGCTGCTCCACGCTTTTACTTATTCGGGATATATCTTGCTTATCAAAACTAAGCTGAACGTAGGTACCGCGAGTTGCTTCCGCCAGCGCTTCCAAAGACCGAGGATTAAACGGCAACGAAAGGCTTTCGGTATCACTCGCGCCACTATCAGATGAAGGTGCATCAGCTCCAATTCCGAAAACGATTAGCTGATCAGCAGTCCCTTCCAAGTACGCGTTAAATGCTTCTGGCGCATTTGCAGAGCTTGAATCAGCAATCAGGAGAATCGTTGCTGGCGGCGAATCAGGACCTTTCACCGCCTCGATCAACGGAATACTTTTTTCGGGAATACTTCCCTCTGTTGGCATCATCCCTGAATTCAGTGCATGCAAAAATTGAAAAACAATATCAGGGTCTGTGGTAAGTGGTACCGCCAGGTGTGCAGTGCCAGCAAAAGCGATGATGGCGACTTTGCTGCCTTTTCGAAGCGTCAGCAAGTCACTGATCTTTTGTTGTGCGCGTTGCAACCGAGATGGCTGAACATCCGACTGATTCATACTTTCTGCCAATGACAAGACAATGATCAACGGTGCTTCGTCTTGCACATAGGGTAACGGCTTACGCTCCCAACTTGGGCCGGCCACGGCAATCACTGCGATGAAAATAGCCGCAGCACTCACATTCAGTGGTGAAAGCCATCGGGTGTGCTCTCCCCCGACCGTCAAAGCTTTTAAGAGGTGCGGGGCAATCGTTTGCTGCCACTGCGCGCTCTGGTCTCGTTTAAGTCGCAAACGCCAAACCGTATAGGCCAATGGAATAAGTGCGACCAACCACCAAGGACGAATAAAATGAAATGCTGCAAGCATTGAAAGATCTATCATCCATTACCTCTGGTCGGTTTTCTTTGACCTTCAAAGCGAAGCGTCATAAAAACAAAAAGTAGGACGTAGATCAGCACGACAAATCCCAAGAGATAATGGTGCAAACTGGTTTTCGGTCGAAAGCTTATCGAATCAAATACCGCCGGTTCCAATTCGTTAATTCTCTGGTAGACCTCAGATAAGGATTCACGATCAAGCGCCTGATAAAATCCTCCATCGGTTTCTTCTGCCATTCGCTCTAACGTCTCCGCATCTAGCGCTTCTTCACCCATAGTTGTCGGGTCGCCAATTGCGATGGTGTAAATCGTAATACCGAAATTACTCGCCACTTTTGCGGCATCAATCGGTGGTACTTTACTTCCTGTATCGTTTCCATCAGTTAAGACGAGCAAGACCTTGTTTTCCGAACGACTGCCTTCAAACGCCTTGATCGCAAGCCCGACTGCATCCCCTACGGCTGTACTCTGCCCAGCCATGCCTGTTGCTGTCTCGTCGAGCAAAGTCAGCCATGCAGCATGGTCTTCGGTGAAAGGTGCCTGAATAAAAGGCGCATCACCGAACACGATCAAACCAAGTCGATCGTTTTCTCGCTGAGCAACAAACTCTTCCAGTACCTGTTTGACCGCGCTCAATCGATCAATGGTCTGGCCTTTTCCATCTAGAAAATCTGTTGCTTCCATTGACCCGGACAAGTCGACTGCAACCATAAGATCACGGCCCGCTTTTTCAATCACAACCGGCTCACCGACATACTCTGGACGCGCCAACGCGAACACAATCGACACCCAACCCAAAACAAGAAACACTCTTTGGACAAGCATTCGGGATGCGATAACAGCGCCTTGCGAGGGTGTTTCACCAGAAACCATCACTACGCGTTTAAAGAAAGGGACTTTAACCGAACTCTTTTGTTGTTTATAACTTGGCAACAGCCAATAAACGAGAAGCGGAAGAGGTAATGCAAAGAGCATTAGTGGATAGGCAAGCTCAAGCATCGACTCGCCCAAATAGAGTGTGACGCAATACATCGCGAACGCGTGGAATCGTTGTTTGATGCGACTCTATCCAATGCTTTACCGCAACCAATAACGATTCAAGCTGGGTCTCGCTCAAACACAGATTATCTACGCGCTCATACGCAAGGCGCGCCAGTAGTTTGCCAGTCTCGGAATCAAAACACGGCGTTGGGGACGTTCGGTTGAGAAAAGCCACCCATGCATCACCCGAAAGCGGTGCGACCATTTCGCGTGAGTAGGCTTGTAAGGCTGTGGCCTTTAACACTTCTGGGAGCTTACGGGACAACTCCAGCCTATCTCCTGACGCCGCCGCTGCATCCAACACCTTTAATGCCTCGGACCGGTAACGGTTGTAATACCAACGAATAAGCAGCGAAGCGCACTTAACGAGAATACAAAGCAACGCCACGAAGAACATAATCTGCCAACCGATTGTTTGCGGAAACCATGATACGCTTTGCGGAAGCACTACTTCGTTAATGCCGTGGAGAATATAGTTGCCAAAGGTATTTGCGAACGACTCGTCGACACTTTCCATTAGAATTCCAGGCTCAGTTTAATCTCTTTGTAGGGTTGAATTCATGCGAAGCTCTAATTTAAAAGAATACCTAAAGTGTTCAAGACAAGCCTAGCGCATGTCGCAATTGCTCTTCTACGGGCGCAACGGTATCAATTGGTATTACTGGCACAGAGTACTTCTTCAATTCGTCTTGAACCGATTCAAACGAAGCGGCGAACTCCGCGGTAAACTTCTCCTTTAACGATTTTTTCCGACCATCGACCTCTATTTGCATGCTCCCATCACTCACCACCAAAGAGTCTTTCTCGGGAAGGTGTTTTTCTAAGGGGTCAAATACAAATGGTACGATTACGTCATTATGGACGCTCAATCTGCGAATCGATCCCAGCACGTCGTCGGACCAGCCAGCTAGGTCACTAATTACAACCACAAGGCAGTCATGCCCACAAAGGCGTTCTGCCTCCAACAACGCGTTCGCAAGCTGCTGTTCATTCTGAGCTTTCTTTTGAACTGCATCCAAGCTGTGATTCATCTTCGTGCATTCAAAAAGTATACGCTGTGCCGTCGCTCGAGAACGTTGTGGTCGGATCTGCTTCATATCGGTATCGTTAAATAATATGGCGCCGATTCGGTCGCCAACTGCAAGCGTACGCCAAGCGCAGAGAGCTGCCATTTCGGCAGCGGCAACTGACTTCATTCTCACCTTACTGCCAAAGAACATTGAGATACGCTGATCAACAATCATCAACACGCGTCGCTCCCGCTCCTCCGTATAGACGCGAACATGAGGCTTCTTGGTTCTATTGGTCACCTTCCAATCCAGGGTGCGAATATCGTCCCCGGAACGATAATGCCGAAGCTCCTCAAAATTTAACCCTCTACCACGGAGCTTGGAGGAATGGCGCCCCGACAAAATGCTCTGAACTGCGTGGCGAGGTAAAAAGCTCAAACCAGCCGCTTTGTGCTGCATGGCCATCAGCAGATCAAAATCTGCATAAACCTTGGAGTCTTTGTGTTTGTCTACCATCGACACGCTTACCGCCCCTTAAGCTACCGCGACCTGCTTAATTAGCTCATCCACCACCGCATCAGAACTAACCCCTTCGGCCGCAGCCTCATAACTGAGAATTAAGCGATGCCGTAAGACAGGCTTGAGAACAGAACGGACATCATCCGGATCAACAAAGTCCTTACCGTTAAGCCAAGCGAAAGCGCGAGATGCGCGATCTAGGTTGATCGTCGCGCGTGGACTTGAGCCAACACTTATCCATTGTCTTAACGCGCTATCTGCGTAACGTTCAGGATGTCGTGTCGCCATGACGAGCGCAACAATGTACTTCTCAATACTCTCTGAGACATGGAGTTGCCCGATTTGTTTTCTCGCTTCAAAAATACTGTTCTGAGGAACCACTAAGGCTTGCTCTTGATCACTAAAATTCTCCTCATCTCGGAGCATTCTGATAATCGATAATTCCGCCTCGTCTTCTGGGTAATCAACCCTAACCTTCATAATGAAGCGATCCATCTGAGCCTCCGGCAAAGGATAGGTCCCCTCCTGCTCAATCGGGTTCTGCGTCGCTAGAACCATGAACAGCTCAGGAAGCCGATAGGTTTTACCGGCTACGGTAACCTGTCGCTCCTCCATCGCCTCTAACAAAGCCGACTGTACTTTTGCTGGTGCTCGGTTTATCTCATCAGCCAGCACCAAGTTCGCGAAAATTGGGCCTTTTTGAAACGTGAGCTTTTCTTGATCGCCATCTGAGTGATAAATCTCGGTACCGGTAACGTCGGATGGAAGAAGGTCTGGGGTAAACTGTATTCGGCCTAATGTCGCATCGATGACACTGGCTAACTTTTTCACAGATCGTGTTTTGGCGGTTCCGGGTAATCCCTCAAGAAGAATATTGCCGTTGCATAACAAACCGATAATTATTTTTTCAACAACATCACTCTGGCCAATCACTGCACGCTCCATAGCTGCGCGAAGTGCTTTGATGTTGTTTAGACATTCAGACATAACCGTTTCCTAATGCGCCAAAAAAGGCGTATTTAAGTCAGTAAAATAAGCATCATAAAAACAAAACCCGCCAATAAAGCGGGTTTTGCTAACGAACGGGAGACTATTCCTCGCCTCCGGATTTGCTTACGAACATATCGTAAACAGCCTCAACCGACCAAGAACCCGGCTTTTGGCTTGGCGGGTATTCTTTGAACGTCGCAAGAAACTCGGCAGTCGTCGATAGGCCTAGATAGATATAAGGCGCTTTGTCTATCATCCAATCATAGTACGAGTTTGAGTTTTCTTCTGCACGACCCCAAGGATCACGCCGTAAATTAGTCACCTTAGGCATACGTAGCATTGTGAACGGCTCCGTCCAAAGTGCCATGGTTTTTCCTCGGTTCTCTGCGTAAGTCATCTTCCAATCACCAACACGGATACCAACTGGGAATGCTTCATCGTTTAAGTAGTGATAGACATCTCGCGGACCTTCTTTTACTTCTCCAGTGAGATACGGAAGGAAGTTATAGCCATCAAGATGGATCTTCGATTTCTTCTTGCCGAACGCTTTACCCTTCAGCATGTCGGCCTTCAGGTTTGAATCGCCGGCAGCTGCAGCGAAGGTCGGCATCCAATCGAGGTGCGCCATAATCTCATTAGAGATACTGCCCGCCTTGATCTTTCCAGGCCAACGAACCATCGCAGGTACCCGGTACGCACCTTCGTAGTTACTGTTTTTCTCACCACGGAAAGGCGTGATACCAGCGTCAGGCCACGTGTTGAAGTGAACCCCATTGTCCGTTGAGTACATAACAATCGTGTTATCTGCGATCTTCAAGGCGTCTAGTTGATCAAGCATTTCACCCACCAACTGATCATGACGTACCATCACATCGTTATAGAAACCTTGACCTGAAAGACCCACATTCTTCTCAGCAATATGCGTTCTAAAGTGCATGCCGGTGGTGTTCAGCCAAACGAAGAAAGGCTTGTTGTTTTTAACCGCTTTATCGACAAACTTCTTAGCGGCAGCAACAAACTCCTCATCTGCAAGCTCCATACGCTTTTTAGTCAAAGGACCTGTATCTTCGATCTTCCCGTCCGCATAAGAATGAAGTACGCCCCTAGGACCAAACTTCTTCTTAAACTCAGGATCTTTCGGGTAATCCGGATCTTCCGGCTCTTCCTCTGCATTCAAGTGGTAAAGGTTACCAAAAAACTCGTCAAACCCGTGATTCGTTGGAAGGTGCTCATCGCGGTCACCTAAGTGGTTTTTACCAAACTGACCGGTCGCATAACCATGTTCTTTGAGCATTTCAGCGATCGTGATATCACGATCCTGAATTCCCTCAGGGACCCCAGGAAGACCAACTTTCGTCATGCCGGTGCGAAGCCCTGACTGCCCGGTGATAAATGTAGAGCGGCCTGCAGTACAACTTTGATCACCATAGTAATCAGTGAATCGCATTCCTTCGTTCGCAATCCGGTCAATGTTTGGCGTCTGATAGCCCATAATTCCGTCGCTATAGGCACTAATGTTCGAAATACCGATATCGTCACCCCAGATCACCATAATATTTGGTTTCTCAGGTGCCGCGATCGCTACCGTGCTTATCGATAAAAATAAGCCGGCAATGGAGCGCTTTACGTTTTGCATAACCTTCCTTCCCTTTGTTTTTAGACTCAATATCAGCACCCTACGGGGCACCTGTTCTCACTCGAAAACTTCGAAAAGAACTTCACCAAATGCGCCCGAAGGCGCCTTAATATCGACTAGTGTAGACAAGGTCTTTGCTACATCAACCGTATATATTTTGCGCATAATTTGTTGCTCTTCAATGTCACGACCTACGAATACGATAGGCACATGCGTGTCGTAGGTCCAAGGTGAACCGTGCGTCGCAGCAACATGTAAGCCATCAAAATCATTTATGAACCAGTTCGGCTCAAACACCACATAAACATCGCCAGATCGTGGCGCATAAAAATTATTCAAAACAGCTCGATGAATTGGGCCATTAACCACTTTATTTTCAGCGAGATCGCGACTGGATACCGCTAAACGAACACCTTGCATATTCTGCAGCTCGCTTGCCACTGCCCGCTCAAGAAGCCGGTTACCCTCATCACTGCCTTGGTCTGCGTCATCAGATAAATATACGTAGGGATGGCTGTACTGCTCAATCAACTTACCTTTAATCTTGAATTTGGCCTTGATACGCGCAATCGCAGCGTCTTTTTCCCACGCCGACGGATCAATATACGCTGAAGGAATGCCTTTGGATTGAAGATACCCTGGCGTATCCGGGCCGCCATGATCCGCGCTAAGTACAAAAACGACATTTTTAAGCCCGACAGACTCATCGATGCTCGCAACCAAATCCGAGAGCACACGATCTAGCCGCAAAATGTTATCCTCAGCCTCAAGGCTCGATGGCCCAAATAAATGCCCCACATAATCTGTCGACGAAAAGCTAATCGCCAGATAATCGGTTACGTCGTCTTTACCCAACGATTCTTCCTTGATCAGCGTTTTTGCAAAGTCGAGCGTTAACTCATCTCCTGCAGGGCTAGTTGTTAGGAAGGTAGTGAAGTACTTTCCTGAGGCATCACCGTATGCATGCGGGAACGTTTGACCGAAGCCCGGGAGGTTTGTTTCCCACTCGCGATCATCCGAATCGCCGTAAAGGTAGCTAGTTTGTTCGTTAAGGAGCGTCCATTCCGTATTCGCATACTGATTAGGCAGCCCTTTCGCATTCCATTCGCTGACCCAATCTGGATAGGCGTCGAAGTAGTAGTTACTGGTTACAAATTGCCCAATTGCTTTTGAAAACCAGAACGCCTTTCCCCCATGCCCAGCCATCGCGACGGCACCACGATCTTTAATAGAAACGCCGTACACTTTTGCCACGCCATTCGTTGCCGCGATCAATTCGTCAGCAAAAGTAGAGGACAAAATTGCCCGAGGAGATCGGCCCTCAGAGTTTGCGGCTTTTTGAGTGGGGTCTATCTCGGTATCGTCGTTTACATCCGCCCCAGAACTTAGCAACGCAAAGTCTGGGTCTTCGATGTTGTAATTCGTCTTGCCCGTCTTCCTGTCGAGCCAAATATTACCGATCATGCCATGAATAGCAGGCTGCGCCCCAGTAGACAAAGTGGTGTGGCCTACAATCGTCTCGGTATTCGCGTGAGCGTGATGCGCATCCAAATAAACCGTGCCGTTCTCCCAAAAGAACTTAAAGCCCTTGTCGCCAAACCGATCATAATACCGACTAGGCAAATCCGCTCGAAGCTGGTCGATGGTTATTTGAACGATGAGTTTGGGGGATTCAGATGCTGAAGCGATCGAGCTTAAGAATAATGCAGCGATGAGAGCGGCCAAAAAACGATCCTTCGAAAGTCGGTATAAAGACATAAATCTTCCCTAAAGATTTGTGGAGTGGAGTAGTTTTTATTGCCACTAAAGATAGACCAACAGAGATTAACAAACAAGACAAAGAACCATTATGACAGTCGGGAAATCATACGATCAACCTCCGCTCTATTTTGACTCCTTGTGAAGAATAAAATTCGGTAGATTATGCGCTTCGCTTCCCTACGGGCCGTCGTCACTCTGTAACGACGTTGTCTCGCAGCGGTGCTGCTCGGCTCGAACTCGCCTTCGGCAGTTCTCATCTTATTTTTTCCAATAAAAAACCCGCAACAAGTGCGGGTTTTTTAATTGGTAGGACTAGGCAGATTCGAACTGCCGACCCCCACCATGTCAAGGTGGTGCTCTAACCAACTGAGCTATAGTCCTGTAATTCGTTTTCTCGTCGCGAGAACGGCGCGTAATGTAACAAAGGCTCTAATACTGCGCAAGTAGAAAAACCAATTCATCATCGTTTTCTATCTACACAATGACTGTTCTGGATAAGAAACGGTCTAGTCCGTGTCCTGCAGTCATACCCATGCAACTAATCATGCGCGATACGTTCAAAATTGATAAATCACGCCAAGCGAAGAACTCACAAGATCCTGATCATAGAAATCGATATTCGAGTTCGCCTCACCCGCTGCTGCAGACACAAACAACGATAAATCCTCAGTATTGAAAAGCTGGTTATAAGTCAACACAACACTCGCCCCAAGATTGTCGACACTCTCTTTCGTATCGTAGATAGGGTTTGTCTCATCCATATCAGATTGAGAGAAAAAGGCTGTCGTTACGAGAGACCACTTCGCACTATTGTAAAAATACGCGAGGGTCGCACCAATCTGATCACGAGCACGGGCACCACCATCGAGATCAACTTTATCAGCTTTAATCTCTGGCACAATCAAATGCGACTCACCCAAACGAAACGTATAACTCAATGAGATGTCCATATGACTGCCTTCTCGATTCAGCAGTTTCTGCTCTTCCGCACTGATCACATTGTCGATCACCAACTGCGTCCCGGAGAGCTCTTCTCCCAACGAAACATCCCTAACACTTAGTTGCGCCCCGAAGCCAGAACCAAAAGCATTCTGCAGCCCAATTCGTGCACCAGATGATTTTCTATCCGTTTGAGCTCTTGGTGTATTCACAACATACGGATCTGTATACACCTCAGTTGGCACTCCGGAAAACAAGAAAGATCCGTAAACGATGCCTCCATTCGATAGCGCTTTTCTAGCACCCAGCTGAAACGACAAATCATAGCGGACCAAATCCTCAAGCTCCGTACCAAAATATATTTGGGTGCGAGATTCACCGAATGTATAGTTCAGCTCTCCCGTAAACAATGGCCCAGCTGAACTCTCAGAAGTTGCAGACTCATACAAGCTACTCGTGGTCTTCCTAGAAGAATCGCCACCGGGACCAGCAACAAGATTGCTCGTATACGTTGATTGAGAAACACCACCGACAATCGATCCGGAAACACCCGACTCGGCCGGGATCGGTGCAATAGGGGCTGCCGACGCAAGTTCAAACGTTAGCCCACAGACGAGAGCAGTATTCACTAAACAAATGCGATTCATAGACTAGCTCCAAGCATAATGACTATCACAATTAAAACTTAAACCAAACATAATCAAGACCAACGACAAGACACAACGCCAGTAACCTTGAGAGAGGCTAGTACCCTTACAGAGTATTGAAGATAAGGCTCATACTTTATAAAAGTCTCGATACCACGCTACAAAATTTGCAACGCCCTGCTCTAAAGGAGTGGAAGGCTTATAATCCACATCGCTGATCAATGCATCGACGTCCGCATAGGTGGCTAGGACATCCCCAGGTTGCATTGGCAAGAGGTTTTTCTCCGCTTTCTTACCTACATTTTCTTCGATCAATTCAATGTAGCGAAGCAATTCACATGGGTTGTTACTTCCGATGTTGTAGATACGGTATGGCGCCTTGCTTGTTGCCGAGTCTGGGTTTGTCCCAGACCAATCTGGGTTAGACTCAGCCGTATGGTCTAAGGTACGAATAACGCCCTCAACAATATCGTCGATATAGGTAAAATCACGTTGGTGTTTACCATAGTTGAAAACATCAATCGGCTTGCCCTCAATGATGTTTTTAGTGAACATGAACAGGGCCATGTCTGGGCGCCCCCACGGTCCATAAACCGTAAAGAATCGCAAGCCCGTTGTCGGCAAACCAAATAGATGGCTGTATGTATGAGCCATCAACTCATTCGATTTTTTGGACGCGGCATAAAGACTTACTGGGTGATCTACGTTGTCATGCACAGAAAAAGGCATGCTCTCATTGGCCCCATATACAGAGCTGCTTGATGCATAAACGAGATGTTCCACCTTATGATGGCGACAGCCTTCAAGGATATTGGTGAAGCCGACAATATTCGCATCGATATAAGCTTGTGGGTTTTCTAAGGAATATCGAACCCCTGCCTGTGCAGCGAGATTAACGACCCGCTGAGGCTTATGCTGTGCAAACACCCGCTCCACTTCCGGACGATCTTCGAGTGAGATGCGCTCCTCAGTAAACTTTGGATGATCCTTTATACGGTCAAGACGCGCTTCTTTCAGGCTTGGGTCGTAATAATCATTGACATTATCAAGGCCGATTACCTCATCACCGCGAGCCAAAAGCCGGATCGCAAGTGCATTACCAATAAAACCCGCCGTCCCTGTTATTAATACTTTCACACCCAAGCCCTTATTTCAGAAAAGTAAATTAAAAATCAATACCCGTAGTTAAGTATGCGCCACTTAGATCTGCGTCGACGTCAATACCACTCACATCATCCACCGTGATGCTCATCGAACGATAGCCGCCCTCGATCAAAAACAAGCCGATGTTATATCGCACTGCAGCTTTTGCATCCATCACCTTATCGCCAGAATAGCTTACCCCAGAAACCTCAGCGCCTACAGACAGGCCGGTTAGAGGAAGATCCACTGAAGCCGCTACGTAAGCAAGTGGCAGCGTATCATCAATCTTGGTTTCACTAACGCCGTTCGAACCGCTTTTATCTTCAATGCGCAACTGGCCGTCAAAGATACGCGCCTCAAGACCCAGATCTAGAGAAACAAACGTATCAAGAACCTCGTAATAGAGAACTGCAGAGCTGTGAGATAAATCAAGGTTAGTCGTCACATCGCCAGAAAACGCAATGCCATCAAAAGTGGCAGAGATCGAACCGTCTGCTGTTTCATCTAAATCGATATGGCGAACTTTAACATTAGGAATAATCGGAATTGCGTGTTCAAGAGCCGCGGTAAACTCGACAAAGCCTCCGCCATCCAGTTTCAGGTCGTCCTCAAGATCAATGGTATCCTGACTTGAACGATCTGTAACATCTCCGCTGTAAGCCGCATCCCAATATGACACCGTAACTTCGCCACCAAGAACGTCTGCAGTTGCAGAAAATGGCAGAGCAGCGACGGCAAGAAGAGGCGCAGCCGCTAGTTTTGAGATCAATGAACGAGCTGTACTTTTTTGCATGACAATTCCTTAGAGCTAAAACCAATTAAACAACCCTAAGTCTAGACAGGATTCTAGAATTCGATACCTATTCTTTTGCCAACTTCTTCATAAGTTTCGATAACACTACCAAGGCCTTGACGGAATCTGTCTTTATCCATCTTGTTCAAGGTCTCAGCGTCCCAAATACGACAACCATCGGGACTAAATTCGTCTCCTAGGACAATTCGTCCGTCAACAACGCCAAACTCCAACTTGTAATCAACTAAGATCATCCCGCCCTCGTTAAACATGGACGAAAGCACGTTATTCACTTCAAGAGTAAGACGCTTCATTTCGGATAACTGCGCTTCCGTTGCCCAACCAAATGTGACACAAAGCGACGTATTGACCATAGGGTCGTGCAACGCATCATCCTTAAGGAATAGTTCAAACGTAGGCGGGCTGAGCTCAGCACCCTCTTCCACACCAAGCCTCCGAACCAAGCTGCCAGCGGCTCGGTTTCTCACGACGCATTCAACGGGCAGCATTTCTAGGTTCTTCACTAAGCTTTCGTTATCCGAGAGCAAGCGCTCAAAATGCGTTTCAATCCCGGCCGCGGCGAGCTTCTCCATCACGAAGGCATTGAACTTGTTGTTCACCATCCCTTTGCGCTCAAGCTGCTCCATTTTCTCACCATCAAATGCGGAGGTGTCATCACGAAATTCCATCACCATAAACTGAGGGTCCTCAGTACGGTAAATTGATTTTGCCTTTCCTGCATATAGTAATTCTTGCTTATGCATCGTTTTCTCTAACTCCATGCCGCAGATCGTTGATCATGATATGTATTCAAATACGATTTCAATTAGCGTTCGAGCGCTTTCGGGCTCCAGCTCTTCGTTGAGCATTTTAGCCCTAACTCGAATGACCCCCGGCCCCTCCGGATAGAATCGTAGCTCAATGTTGCGCTCCGCCTTTTGCTCTTCAAGAGAGGACTCTAAGGTATACCAGCTATCGATTTCTTCCTCATCAAGATAACTGATATAAGCTACCCCGCCCTTCTCGTCGCGCCCAGATACAACCACAGGGCTTGCTTCAAGTGCATCTTGAACCTCAGACCAAGCGCGCTTAAAACTCAATTGTATTTCCAAGAATGGGTAACCAGCCTCATCCTCTAGCAGCCGCACTCGCGACTGATCGCCAATATTCACTGCGTTAAGAGAATACCGAGAACCCGAGCCCTCTCCAGTGACCGTCTCACCAATCAACTCGAGCAATGCCCTCTCGATTTTGGGAGTCACCGCTTTCTTACTCCAAGCTTTTCGATCCTCCGACGGAACATTCGGCATAAACGCCCTAACCTGCAATTCAGAAGTATTACGACGAATCCCTTGTGTTAACTTTGCTTGAAACGAGACGCCATCAATAATAACCGGCGCATGACTCGTGCTTTCTAAATCGCTGATCAAACGTTCGTGCGAAACACCTTCCTCAAGCTCTTCTGTTCCAAAGTAGCCGTCGGAAACACGCTCCGTATGCGTAAGCAAGCCATACTCTAGCCAAAACGAGTCAATCAGCGGCCAAGCCTTACTCGGCGGCATGGATAATTCCAACCATGCATCGCCATCAAATGTCTTCACTTCGTATGGATCTTCACTTAAAGATGATGTCGCGTCAGGCGGAAGCGGCAACTCAAACTTTTCGTCTGGCACGCTCGAAGAATCGATAGCTGGTATTGGGTATCGTTCTCTTAATTTTGTTTCAGCAAGGCTTTCGGGAAGAACCAAAGAGCGCCCCTCCTCGGCCTGTTTATATTCGTTTGATCGATCGCCTATCAATGCACAAGAGGCTAAAACCACAGTGCACAGTGCGACAACAACCACGCTACGTGCGCATCTAAAACACCTGTATAGTTTCATGAACACCATATTTGAGGGTTAAGCTAACCCGGCAGCTTCAAGCTCTTTCGCTAACTGAGCATGGAATTTCTCGTCAAGTACTGTCAGGGGCAACCGAATGCCTTTCTCAGCAAGCCCCAAAAGGTACATTGCATATTTGACGGGAATAGGATTTGACTCTACGAACATCGCCCCGTGAAGCGGCATCAACACATCGTTTAGGGCTTTTGCCTTCGAGGCTTCGCCGGCAAGCGCCAGCTCACACAAATCATGCATCTTGCGAGGCGCGACGTTCGCTGTAACCGAGATATTCCCCTTTCCACCCGCAAGAATTAACTCGAAAGCAGTTGGGTCATCACCTGAGTAAACAGCAAAGTTAGTTGGTAGATCTTTCAGGAGCGCAATGCCACGCTGCACGTCACCAGTTGCATCTTTGATGCCTACAATGTTCGCTACAGAGGCGAGACGCACGACAGTCTCGTTGTGCATATCAACGGCGGTACGCCCAGGTACGTTATAAAGAATCTGAGGGATATCAACCGCCTCGGCAATCGCTTTAAAATGTTGATACAAGCCTTCCTGAGTGGGCTTGTTGTAGTACGGCGTAACTGAAAGGCAGGCGTCTGCGCCAACGCGTTTTGCAGCTCGGCTAAGCTCGATCGCCTCAGCAGTCGAATTAGCTCCCGTACCGGCAATAATGGGGATTCGACCGGATGCACGATCTACAATGCGCTCAATGACCTTACAGTGTTCTGCTGGGCTTAGTGTTGCTGATTCCCCAGTCGTACCAACAGCAACAATAGAGTCTGTCCCGTTCTTAATCTGAAAATCGACAAATTTGTCGAGGCGGTCCCAATCGAGCGAGCCATCGCCGTGCATTGGGGTTGCTAACGCAACGATACTGCCTGTAATCATACTTGTCTCCGGAATAAACGAACGGGCTATCAGCAAGGAAAATATACCTTACAAAACTCAGCGCGTATGTTAATGCTCAAGCTCTCATTAAACAAGCGAAAACACCCCCAGAGACTAGCCAAGATCGGCTCTATCTCTATACTGTCTATATCTATTGTGTAACGAGTGGCGATAAAACAATGACAACACCAATCGAAGACAGCAATCTTGTAATTTCAAGTATCGGATCGGACCAGCCTGGGATCGTAAATCAACTGGCAAAATCATGTGCTGAAAGCGACTGCAATATCGTGGATAGCAGAATGACCGTACTCGGAGGCGAATTCGCGATTATCATGATGATCTCAGGTAGCTGGGACAGCATCGCAAAGCTTGAAGACGCGCTACCCGAGCTTTCCAAGCAATTAGGGCTAACAACCACTGCGAAACGAACGGGCAAGCGCCAAACGAGTGAAGCGTTTTCGTATACGGTTAACGTGGTCGCCCTCGACAATCCCGGTATTGTCCATGAGATTGCTCAGTTTTTCTCATCGCAGCACATCAATATCGACGATCTTGTAACCGGAACATACTCAGCCCCACATACCGGAACGCAGATGTTTAATCTGAACATGCTGATTCAGGTTCCAGCCGACACGCACATAGCGAGCTTACGCGATGAGTTCATGGACTTTTGTGATGACCGAAATCTTGACGCCGTGATTGAACCGCAGCGCTAAGCAGCACGTACTTTTTGCTAATCATCAAAAGGAGATCACATTGACACATCCTAAAACCGGCGCGCCAGCACCTCACTTTTCTCTGCCCGACCAAGACGGCAACACCATCAATTTAAACGATTTCAACGGAAAGAAAGCGGTTGTCCTCTTTTTCTACCCTAAAGCAATGACGCCAGGTTGCACTACCCAAGCCTGCGGGGTGCGCGATATTAAAGCAGAATTAGACAAGCGCGATGTTGTTGCATTTGGAATTAGCCCAGACCCGATTGCTCGCCTACCAAAATTTATTGATAAACATGATCTGAATTTCAGTTTACTCTCCGACGAGGATCATGCCGTTGCAGAAACGTATGGATGCTGGGGGTTGAAAAAATTCATGGGTAAAGAGTTCATGGGGCTTATCAGAACTACTTTCATTATCGACAAACAGGGGCAGTTATTGAAAGTCATGAACAAGTTCAAGACAAAATCGCATCATGACGATCTGCTCGCAGAACTGGATCAACTACTCTAGCTCCTCATCAACGCCACAAGAGTGAAGCGACTAGCCTCTAGACAGCTTCACTCTCCAATTATCAGTCGCGGTGGTCTATCTATTTTCTATAGCCAAAGCATGCCTATCCACTCTAGGCCATGCGGTAATCACTGCCTTGATGAGAGTAGCGAGCGGAATGGCAAAAAACACTCCCCAAAAACCCCACACTCCGCCAAAAAACAGCACCGCAACAATAATTAGGATTGGATGGAGATTAACCACCTCCGAAAACAGAAGCGGCACCAACACGTTTCCATCCAAAGCTTGTATTAACATATAAATTCCAAGCACGTAGTAAAACTCATTAGTAAGCCCAAACTGAAACAAGGCAATAATCACCACAGGGATCGTAACCACTACCGCCCCAATGTAAGGAATAACGACCGACAAACCGACCAGAATTGAGAGCAGCGCAGCGTAGTTTAGCCCGAACGCAAAGAAGCCAGCGTAAGTACAAATTCCAACAACGAGAATCTCCACCGCCTTACCACGCAAATAATTTGCGAATTGTTGATTCATCTCCGACGATACCTGTGTAATCAGGCGACGATTTTTGGGTAGAGCTTTAGAGACCCCACTAAGGATCACATCCCTATCTTTCAACATAAAAAAAACAAGCATCGGTACAACAACAAGGTAGATTAGTGCGGTAACGACCACAGGCAGGCTGGCGAGAGAATTGGACAACACCCACTGCACAATTTCCGCCGAGCCCTCAGAGAGCTGCTCATAAGCGATCGTAATCTCGTCCCCCCTAAACATACCTGGCAGCTGCGTTTGTAGATCTTCCGCATGTCGTCGCAAAACGCTCAAGATGCGAGGAAAATCATTGAGAAGAGATTCCAATTGAGAATACGCCTTGGGGAGCACTGCGAAGAACAATGCAAAAATCATGGAGAGAAAGGCGCCGAAAACAAGCAATACTGAAATAACTCTGGGTACGCTTCGCTCAGTGAGCATATTGACCGGCCCTTGCAGGATGAACGCAATGATCAACGACGCAATAACCGGCGCGAGAATATCCCCCCACATTAAAATCACAGCAAAGCCGATTACCAGCAGAACAGACAATACAACCGCCTGCTCATCTGAAAAATAACGGTCAATCCAAGACCGAACAATGTTTAACATAAAGATTCCAAATTAATGCTTAGTGATAAAGTAGACAAACTCATTTGCCGAATGCTCCGCTTTTAGCTCATGGGGCGTTAACGATATAAAAGCCTCAAAGTCGCGTACAGACCCTGCATCAGTCGCCATAACCTTGACGCGCTCGCCCTCCTGCATCTCGTTCAACTTGAGCTTTGCCCTTAAAAGCGGCATAGGGCAACTTTCACCGCGAGCATCAACCAAAAAATCAAAATCAACCATGTCATGTGTACATCATATTCTTAATGATTGGCCATAATAAGCGAATGCATCTAGGAATCAACGCAGCAAGTTAGTTTATTGTGTACACTTAAATTACGTTTAATATAAGTCGATACAAATGCCCTTTTTAGCACCGATTCTTTTTTTGGTTACTTTATTCGCCTCATCACTTACGCTGGCGAACAATAATCTCCCAACCCTAGGCAACGCCAGCTCAAACATCATCTCGATTGAAAAAGAGCGGCAACTTGGTAATGCCTGGCTCGCAGCCCTTAGAGGGCAAGTACAAACCTACGAACAGCCTGTCGTAGAACAATATTTAGAGCAGCTGGTTTATTCTCTCGCTCCTTATTCAGCGGTTGCCGATCGCGAGTTTCGATTTGTTGTTCTAAACAGCCCCGAACTTAATGCATTTGCCGTTCCCGGAAGCGTAGTCGGAATCAATGCAGGGCTTTTTCTGCACGCTTCATCTGAGCAAGAATTTGCATCCGTCATTGCGCACGAGCTCGCCCACCTCAGCCAACGGCACTATGCTCGACGGCTCGAACAGCAACAACTCAGCACACCACTAACACTTGCTGGCGTCTTAGCATCCGTAGTCATCGCAGCGACAACTGGAGCGGAAGCAGGAATCGCTACGCTCGCGTCAACACAGGCTCTATCCGTTGAAAAATCATTAAGCTATTCACGCCAAAACGAAGAGGAGGCTGACCGCATAGGCATCGAGACCATGTACGCATCCGATTACAACCCACGCGCGATGCCAAAAATGTTTGAACGAATGCTTAAAAATGCGCGATTGCAGGGCAATACGCCACCGGAATATTTATCAACTCACCCACTTTCAGAAAACCGCGTGTCCGACACGAGAAACCGGGCCGAGCAGTACCCTGTTAAACCCTATCAAGACAGCGTTCTTTTTCACATCTGCAAAGCGATTGTGACTGTTGACTACGCACAGTCAAAAGAACAAGCCGCTGATCTATACAAATCAATCATTTCTAGAGGGAAACATAAAAATGTCGACGCAGCTCGCTTCGGTCTTGCGTACGCTCTTCTTGAAAGCGACCCTTCCTTCTCACTCAAAACCTTTGAAGAACTCCACACGAAATATCCAGGGACGATCGCAATTAGCATCTTTTTGGCAGAAGCCGAATACTCCGCTGGCAAAAAACAGGATGCGTTCGAGCGCTTAAAGCAGCTTCTTGAGTTCAACCCAAACAACTACCCTAGCGCTCTTCTTCTAGCCGAACTATATGACCTCGAAAAACGCTACGCGGAAGCGGAAAACATCTTAATCAAACTAACGCGAGCGCAAGAGGATAA
>NZ_LWFT01001071.1:0-1105 GCF_001635105.1 Oleiphilus sp. HI0079 | reverse complement strand
CGCACCCGAATCACATCCTTTTGCCTACCAGAACGGCGAAGGCGGGATTGCCATCGACATTATTGAGCAGCTCTTCAAAAGATCAAACATAGAGTACGAGCTAAAAATTGTGCCTTTAAAGCGCGCAATAAAAATCGTCGACGAAAGACCACAGCACTGTGTTTTCCCGCTGCAACGAACGCAAGAACGAGAGACTATTTACAAGTGGGTCAGCCCCTTGTTAGTCACCAAATCCACCATTTTTTCTTTGCAATCAAGTCCGATAGAAGTCACGGTACTTGAACAGCTTGCTTCCTACCGAATTGGCACGTTGAGTGGAAGTGGACTAGAAAATTACCTCAACACGGCGAAAATACCTTTGCAAGTAGATGCCGCAGGCAGCGCAAAGCAAAACATTGAGAAGTTGCGTTTAGGACGAACCGAATTATGGGCGACAGACGAACTCGTTGCCGCGTACCATTCAGACGTCACAGGGATCGCGTTAAAACCCCAATTCTGGTTCTTAACGGTCTTGCGCGGGCTAGCCTGCCATATAGAAACAGACGACCAGCTTATTGACGAGCTCACGATGCAACTGAAAACACTGTACGAGAACGGAACGATAGAGGAAATATACCAAGCCTACTCTGAAAAGTTCTTACTCGACATTGATACGAGCCAGCGTTTTTGATGAACCTAACGCATCACGGACACAAAACCATAGAGCAGCTATGCGCTAAGCTCTTGTTCTGTATTTTATGTATAGGCTTTTTTTCTGCCGATCTTTATTCCAATGAGGCAAAAATAAAACGCTGGATTTTGAATGAGTTCCAACCTTCAACCTTAAATCTTGAAGAGCAAACGAGAGAACTCAACTGGTTTGCCGAAGCGGCAAAACCTTATCAAGACCTGACCATTCACGTTATTTCTGAACGCATCGACACCCATTGGTACGAAGCAAATACCTTGAGCCGAGCTTTCTATGACATTACGGGCATCAAAGTCGTACATGAGCTGACTGGCGAAGACGATGTAATCAAAAAACTCAGCACGCAAATGGAAATGGGGCTGAACCTATACGACGGCTATATTAATGACAGCGACCTGATTGGCACACACTATCGAT
>NZ_LWFT01001070.1:0-833 GCF_001635105.1 Oleiphilus sp. HI0079 | reverse complement strand
GGCTGCGCCCCAGTAGACAAAGTGGTGTGGCCTACAATCGTCTCGGTATTCGCGTGAGCGTGATGCGCATCCAAATAAACCGTGCCGTTCTCCCAAAAGAACTTAAAGCCCTTGTCGCCAAACCGATCATAATACCGACTAGGCAAATCCGCTCGAAGCTGGTCGATGGTTATTTGAACGATGAGTTTGGGGGATTCAGATGCTGAAGCGATCGAGCTTAAGAATAATGCAGCGATGAGAGCGGCCAAAAAACGATCCTTCGAAAGTCGGTATAAAGACATAAATCTTCCCTAAAGATTTGTGGAGTGGAGTAGTTTTTATTGCCACTAAAGATAGACCAACAGAGATTAACAAACAAGACAAAGAACCATTATGACAGTCGGGAAATCATACGATCAACCTCCGCTCTATTTTGACTCCTTGTGAAGAATAAAATTCGGTAGATTATGCGCTTCGCTTCCCTACGGGCCGTCGTCACTCTGTAACGACGTTGTCTCGCAGCGGTGCTGCTCGGCTCGAACTCGCCTTCGGCAGTTCTCATCTTATTTTTTCCAATAAAAAACCCGCAACAAGTGCGGGTTTTTTAATTGGTAGGACTAGGCAGATTCGAACTGCCGACCCCCACCATGTCAAGGTGGTGCTCTAACCAACTGAGCTATAGTCCTGTAATTCGTTTTCTCGTCGCGAGAACGGCGCGTAATGTAACAAAGGCTCTAATACTGCGCAAGTAGAAAAACCAATTCATCATCGTTTTCTATCTACACAATGACTGTTCTGGATAAGAAACGGTCTAGTCCGTGTCCTGCAGTCATACCCATGCAACTAATCATGCG
>NZ_LWFT01001069.1:0-880 GCF_001635105.1 Oleiphilus sp. HI0079 | reverse complement strand
GCTTTAATCCAAACAGAATGGTTTGAAGCTGTCATTCGTCACTCCTATTTCTCGACCTGTATGTCCAGGTCTATGAAAAATATAGCAGTGACGGTCTCGGCTCTAAGGCGAAAGACGTGTGTTAATCTGCCTTGTTTTAACTTGCTTGGTAACTCTAAGAAAGACCACACGTTAAATTCATCCGAATCGGCGAGCCTTTCAACGCAAAGTTTAAACTGCTGGGCCTCTAGGGCCAAGCTCTTAGAGCTGTAAATTTCACATCACCTCCAGCATTCACGTTAATCCACACGCATCGCATAGTTGAGTAAAAAAAACTCGCCATTCCAAAAGTAAAGCCGAGGCTCAAGCCCCTCGCCTCAAGCCCCTCGTAATGACGTGACGAAGATTTCTTTGATTAATGGCGGTAATTGTCTTGACGGTAGCACCATAATGCACCAAAGTGACTGATCAAATAACAACCAAAACCTAGGGACGGTAAAGACAATGAGAGCAAGAACGCACTTTTTAAGAACAGCTAGCCTACTAATACTCAGCGCTGCTGCCGCTTCAACGCACGCCGCGACAATGACTTACGATAACGAGGCCGATTTTACGACAGCCATCGCAGGTCTCTCGAGCAATACAATCGACTTTGATTCTGCCACTGCAGGAGATCTAGTCCTCCCAGGTTCTCCGTTTGATGGTGTTACCTTTGACTATTCGTTGGATTACGATCTCTCTGTCGACGCGACCTATGACACAACGTCCTCCTCAAACTATCTAGGCATCAATGACTTTGACGGTCGGTTTGCGGGAGGGGATAGCTTCGACATGACGTTTGGCTCGGCCCAATCGGCCATTGGCTTGTACATTCATATCGGCTTTGAATCACTTCTTTTTG
>NZ_LWFT01001068.1:0-1006 GCF_001635105.1 Oleiphilus sp. HI0079 | reverse complement strand
TGGTCAAGCGGAATATCGAAAAACCCATGTTGAGAGTGAAAATGGCAATGTGGTAATTGATGCAGAGTATGTTGAAGTAAAAGACAAGCGGATAGACCCTTAAAAAAGCAAAAAAATTATTCATGTACCCCTTGAAATGAAGATGCGTGGCCCAACTTATCCCATCACTTAGATACGCACTCCTTGAATTTGAAAGGACTGTGTTTTTATAGAAAAACTCGCAAGAGAACTATTTAACTGGATTGATAACCTGTTAGGAGAATCATTGAGATGAAAATCCGTCCATTACACGATCGTGTTGTTGTACGTCGCAAAGAAGAAGAAACCACCTCCGCTGGAGGAATTGTATTGCCAGGCAGTGCGACTGAAAAGCCTTCACAGGGCGAGGTTGTGGCTGTGGGATCGGGCAAGTTGCTCGACAACGGTGATGTACAAGCAATGGCTGTAAAGGCTGGTGATACCGTAGTTTTTGGTCAATACGCTGGTAACACAGTAAAGATCGATGGCGAAGAGCTATTGATCATGGCCGAGAACGAGATTTACGGCATCATCGAAGCTTAATTCACTTCAAGTTTTCGACTCATTTCGACTCATAAATACGTAAACAGGATTTAGAAATATGACAGCAAAAGATGTGAAGTTTGGCGATGCAGCTCGCCAAGGTATGTTGGCCGGCGTTAATGTTTTGGCTGATGCGGTAAAAGTTACTCTTGGACCGAAAGGTCGTAACGTCGTTCTGGATAAGTCGTTCGGCGCTCCGACAGTAACAAAAGACGGCGTTTCCGTTGCGAAAGAGATCGAGCTTGCTGATAAGTTTGAAAATATGGGCGCGCAGATGGTGAAAGAAGTTGCGTCTCAAACTAATGACGCAGCTGGTGACGGTACTACGACAGCGACAGTGCTAGCTCAAGCCATCGTTAATGAAGGTTTGAAAGCAGTTGCTGCTGGCATGAACCCAATGGATCTCAAGCGCGGCATCGACAAAGGTGTTTCTGTCGCTGTTGAG
>NZ_LWFT01001067.1:0-1301 GCF_001635105.1 Oleiphilus sp. HI0079 | reverse complement strand
CAACGCAAGCCCTTTAGCGAAGAGTTCTCCATCAAGCTTTACTCGTTTAGTACGCAAGAATGGGTTTAGCTTGCTCAACTCGAGGCGCATCGACTCAACCTCTAAGCGCTGAGCAGAAAATCCCACCCCCAAAACAGCATCGAGCGCGCCCGCCGTTGACTCCAATTGTACGTTCACGGGCAGAGAACCACTCCACATATCCGATAATTCAAGCTCCCAAGAGAACACACCCTCTAGATGTCTAAATGCGATATGCGCCCTTCCATCCCAAATCGTGCCATCGAACGCTTTTGTAATAACACCCAACGACTGCACCTTTGTGACAGGAGCAATAGCATACTTCCACGCAAGACTCGCCGGTAATGTCGCAATAAGAGCCACAGCGAAAGCACTGACAAAAACTAATATGATAAGAAGAAACTTTTTAATCACTGGGTTATTATTCTGGTAGAAACTCTATTGGTGGCAACATTCAAAACGCAAGTTCGAAGACCAGTCATTACAGACTATTTGAACCACGAATACCACCAACATTAGCGCATTTTAAGCCGATACATTAAAAGTTCCTTAAATCACACGCAAAAAAAAGCCCCAGCAATCGCCGGGGCCCTATTATGAATTACGCTAAATCAGCGCAAGCATCGAGACAGTTACATCATACCGCCCATTCCGCCCATTCCGCCCATATCAGGCATCGCAGGCGCTGGGTTGTCCTCCACAACTTCTGTCACCATACATTCCGTAGTGATCATTAGACCCGCAACCGAGCCAGCAGCTTGAAGCGCTGTACGAGTTACTTTTGCTGGATCGAGAATACCCATCTCGATCATGTCGCCGTATTCACCCGTCGCGGCATTGTAGCCAAAGCTACCTTCGCCTTGCTTAATTTTGTCACTCACGACAGAACCTTCGCCACCCGCATTCGCAACGATCTGACGAAGAGGTGCCTCCATCGCGCGCTTAAGCAAGTTAATGCCGACGTTCTGATCTTCGTTTTCGCCTTCCAAATCAGCAATTGCCTGAAGGGCACGAACCATAGCAACACCGCCACCAGGAACCACGCCTTCTTCAACTGCAGCGCGAGTAGAGTGCAACGCATCTTCAACGCGTGCCTTCTTCTCTTTCATTTCTACTTCTGAACCAGCACCTACTTTGATGACTGCAACACCACCCGCTAATTTGGCTACACGTTCTTGAAGTTTCTCTCGATCGTAATCAGAAGAACTCTCTTCGATTTGCTTGCGAATTTGAGCAACACGACCTTCGATATCAGCAGCCTGTCCAGCGCCATCAATGACCGT
>NZ_LWFT01001066.1:0-1153 GCF_001635105.1 Oleiphilus sp. HI0079 | reverse complement strand
TTTGTCAATCACCAGCGAGTGGTAACGTGTCGCTGTTAGAGGGTTGGGCAAACCCTTAAACACACCGGTGTCGTTATGATAAACAGGCGAGGTTTTACCATGCATAACGCGCGAAGCACGAACAATGTCCCCGCCAAATGCCTGACCGATACTTTGATGGCCCAAGCAGATACCCAAAATGGGTAGTTTACCTCTAAACTGTTCTAATACTTGCAAAGAAACACCGGCCTCATTTGGCGTACACGGCCCTGGAGAGATCACTATTTTTTCAGGGTTCATCTCACGAATTTGCTCAATCGTGATTTCGTCATTGCGATGCACGTGTACATCCGCACCTAGCTCACCCAAGTATTGAACAACGTTATACGTAAAGGAGTCGTAATTATCGATCATCAACAACATTAGTTACTCTCCTTCGCATCAAGACCCTGAGTCGCCATAGCCACCGCACGAAACACCGCACGCCCTTTATTCAACGTCTCTTCCCATTCATTAAGAGGAACAGAATCGGCAACAACGCCTGCACCGGCTTGAATATGAAGCTCTTCATCTTTGATAACAGCGGTTCGGATAGCAATAGCGGTATCCATATTACCGCTCCAGGAAAGATAACCCACCGCGCCGCCATAGACACCGCGCTTTACAGGTTCAAGCTCGTCAATAATTTCCATTGCTCGTATTTTGGGTGCGCCACTCAAGGTGCCTGCAGGGAATGTCGCTCTGAGCACATCCATCGCACTCGCCCCTTCTTTCAACTCACCCGTCACATTGGAGACGATGTGCATCACATGCGAGTAGCGTTCTATGATCATTTTATCGGTCAACTCCACCGTACCTGTTTTGGCCACTCGCCCAACGTCATTGCGCCCCAGGTCAATCAGCATCAGATGCTCGGCAAGCTCTTTTGGATCGGCTAGTAAGTCTTTTTCGAGCACGATATCTTCAGCTTCATTCTTGCCCCGTTTCCGCGTACCAGCAATTGGTCGTACGGTAACCAAGCCGTCCTCTACTCGAGCAAGGATCTCAGGTGACGAGCCAACAACATGAAAATCGCCCAAGTTTAAAAAGTACATATAAGGTGACGGATTCAAACACCGCAATGCACGATACAAGTCTAGCGGCGCAGCCTTGAAAGGAATCGACATACGCTGCG
>NZ_LWFT01001065.1:0-970 GCF_001635105.1 Oleiphilus sp. HI0079 | reverse complement strand
AATAAATAACGCTATAGCGATTCCGTCAACAATCTTATACATACCACCGGTACTAATATTTGCGACGGTTTCTTTTAGATTATAGGCTTCTGGCCGCCCTTTTTTTCGCCAATATACAGCCTCGGCAATAATAATCGATACGAATAAAACTCCAAAAATGACGATAAAACCTATTGCATGCATTACATCTTCCAAAGGGTTTTCCTCCTACGTTGCTCCGCCCAATGTAAGCGAGATCCAATAGAGCTTGAGCCGAGATTAGCGTGTTTAATTGCTATCTACTTTACGTTTCTGCTCAAAGGTGTAATTGCCATTCTGCCGTTATTTTTTGACAATCTCCGCCAAAAGTAACAGGGTTATAGGATCAATAGTATGTGTAGAGCGCTTAAAAAATGTTGAATGACCTATTCATTACACGCGATGTCGTGGGCTTATTAGCCCATTATTTAGAGTGTCATCAACTCGATTATCCTCGCTATCGAGAGAAGTTAGCCCACTACGCGAGTAAACAACACATGTCCTACGAACAGTGGTGGGAATTGCTAGAAGAGTTACAGGCGCTCAGCGGCGTTCAGGCACTGGGCCTTGAGGTGGGTAAATGCGTCAAAGTTGAGCACTGTGGCGTACTGGGCTATCTATTTCGTACTAGTCGCAATGTAGGAGAAGCACTCTCCTGCTTTAAGCGTTTTCAAGGTATGTTATATGCGGGCAGCCAGGCTCAGATTGCGCAGGTAGACTCTGATACCGTAAGCCTGATTTGGGAGCCAGATTTTGGCTATTCGAGCCAACTCTCGGACGAGCTTCTGCTCGCCGCCATCGTTGGCATCATAAGAGAGATCATCCACCCCTCCCCGCTCTGTTTGTTACAAGTGGATTTCACACAAGCACTCTCAGATAGCAACTCGGAAATATACGCCTCTTTTTTGGATGCAAGGTCAAGCAACACCAACCAAAACTCGCGCTGAGCTTT
>NZ_LWFT01001064.1:0-595 GCF_001635105.1 Oleiphilus sp. HI0079 | reverse complement strand
ATAACTGCATAATTACATTTGTGTTTTAAGAGTATTTGGATGTCCTTACGCCAGGATAGCGCGCTAGTAGCTTTGCTTAGTTTCGCATTGGGTTTGTTGTTGGCGGTCATGCCCTTAAAGGCGAACGCGCGAGGTGTTTCGCCTTATCTTCCACTACATATCTCACCAGAAGCGGAACGTCAGATCGAACGATTGATGGTGCTGGCGGGCGATCCAGTTTTAACGCGGCCGATTCCTGCAGCACGCGTCCATGATGCTTTGAAATATTACTGTGAAGAGCCAAACACTCTATGTCGACAAGTGCGTAGCTATCTCAAGCGTTACTCGCAGACGGATGGGTTTACTTACGCTAATTTAGAGTTGAACGCCAAAAGCGATGAGAGTATTCCTTTGCCGAATCAGCGAGGCGAAGACAGTGATAACGCTGCAACAATCAATGCGCAGCTATACCTTCGACTAAATCAACACTGGTATGCGTTTCTGGGTGGTGAGCGTCGTGAAGACGGCGAATCCATGGAAGGCACCTACTCCAGCTTTGGTGTTGACTGGATGCAGTTTGATGTTGGCTATCGCTCACATTGGCTCTCTCCTATGC
>NZ_LWFT01001063.1:0-1538 GCF_001635105.1 Oleiphilus sp. HI0079 | reverse complement strand
AGCATCGACTTTGCGCTTTGAAAGCGCCATTTGTGTAATCTCGATCAACTGCTCAAGTTGAAAATCCTGTTCAGCAGAAAACGTTAGTCGTCCGTTTTCGAGCACGATGTCAGCATCAACATTTTTAAAATCCCAGCGATTACCCAGTTCACGTTTTGCTTGATCAATAGCATTTGTGACCTCATGCATATCGACTTCTGAGACCGTATCGAAAGATGGCATGTTAAACTCCGTTATAATCTGAAGAACAATTAGAAAAACTTAGGGATTTAACAAGTCTACACAAGATGCGGATTGCGGGGAATGTCAATCGGTTTGTCGCACTGTGTAGCAGACAATAAAGGAACGCTAGAATGTCCGAACAATCGATTCTTATCGTTGATGATGCGAAGTTTAGTGCCGCGCTGGTTGCCAAGCGGCTCACAAACGCAGGCTTCAAAGATGTACGCACTGCTAATCACTCACGCGATGCCATTGAGCTGCTGAAAAATCGCGCTTGCGATCTACTCATCGCCGACTGGCTTATGCCCGACATGGACGGCATTGAACTTTGCCAAAATGTTCGCGAAATTGACTCTGACCATCATTTTACGTACTGCTTATTGATTACGGCTAAAGACGGGAATGACTCTCTAAACCATGCTCTGGAAAATGGCATGGATGATTTCATTCTGAAGTCAGAGCTGAATCAACAACTTATCCCTCGGGTTAAAGCTGGCCTTCGCACGAGCGCAGCCCTTAATCACGCTCAAAAACGCAATGCGACGATGCAGCAAGAAGTCAACAAACTGCTTGCATTGAAGGGTCGTGATGAAGCAACCGGTTTAGGCAACACCGCTCATGCTTGCGATGCAGTCACAAGAGTACAAAAGCATGCCGATGCAAGAGGTGGCGCGACCAGCTATATGACGCTTCAGATCCAAAACTGGGATCAGATTGCTAGCGAATACCGAAATGTCGTCTGTAATGAGCTTGGCACTCAAGTGGCGAAAAAGATTAAGAGCCTAGTGCGCCCTCTTGATGAGGTATGCCGCCTTACACGTGACGAGTTTGCCATCATCGCGCATTTTAAGGATAGCAACGATTGCAACCTATCGACTTATCGCAGGATTCACCAAGGGCTAGACAAACAAGCCTTTAAAACATCGGCAGGCTTTATTTCTGTCTCTGTCGCATGCGCGATTTGCTTTATTGATTCCGGAGCGAAAACAGCAGAGTTGGAGCAACTAATCCAGTTCAATCATGCCCAAATTCAGAATTGTGAAACACGACAAGCCATTGCGGTATCACCTTGGGAACAGACAGCATAAGCACGGGCTGGGCATGCACTATAACGCGACTTGCCTATCACTGATCAGCAATAGAGCAGTACGAAACAGACTGAAACAAAACGGTAACATTGCTACGAAACTGCTTACCGAAAGCCTCTACTCTATAGAGTTTCGGAGCATTAAAATTCAATTGTGGATTAAATGAAGTATCCCGATTCAGCGAAGCGTCTCGCGAGACGCTTCGCTCTTTTTCGAGTTATTTGATCC
>NZ_LWFT01001062.1:0-1206 GCF_001635105.1 Oleiphilus sp. HI0079 | reverse complement strand
AACAAAGTCCCTAATATTCGCGCCACTTCGACGAAGTACCTATGCGTCCCCTTCGTCTAGAGGCCTAGGACACCGCCCTTTCACGGCGGTAACAGGGGTTCGACTCCCCTAGGGGACGCCACTTCTTTTTTCTACCAGATGGATGTTTTTGCACTTAGCAAGTGCAAGCTGCTAAGCACCCGCTGCGCTATCTCCTCAAACAACGTCGTTACCTCGAATGTTACATGCATTTATTGCAATTTTTTCTACTCTAGCCGCTCTCACAAGGCAAAAGGTCAGCTACACTTAACTACATACTCTTGAATACTAGCAGTCAACTCGCCATCGAAGCTTCGAACGGCCGCTTAATTAGGTTTTATGCAGAAAGACGATGTGCTGCTGGCGCGGCAACCAATATACGATGCGAATAAAGAAATTTATGGCTATGAGCTGCTGTTTCGCGACAATGAGCAGAACGCCGCAAATATTCTTTGTGATCTCAGTGCCACATCCAATGTTTTACTAAACCTTTTCACCGAAAGCGATTTGCAGTTTGTGACGGGCGGCGCCCCGGCTTTTGTTAACTTCTCCGGCGAACTTTTAATGGAACGCCCCATCTTTGACCCCCATTCGATCGTCATCGAGATTCTGGAGCACGTAAAGATAACACCAAGCTTTATTAAACGTGTTATCGAGCTGAAGAAAATTGGCTATACCCTCGCTTTAGATGATGTCGTCAGGGCACCGCAATACAAGCCGCTACTGCCCTACATTGATATCGTAAAAGTCGACATTCTCGGACAAACACTAAGTGATATCCAAAACACCGTTGACTACTTACAACCCTTTGACCTCACGCTGCTTGCCGAAAAAGTAGAAACGCACAAAGAGTTTGAAGCATGTAAGGCGATGGGATTTCAACTTTTTCAGGGTTACTTTTTAGCGAAGCCCGAGATAATGCATGGTCAAAAACTTGCGACCAATCAAATTGCAGTACTGGGTCTCGTTGCCGAGCTTCAAGACCCCACGACAGACGTCAAACGAATTAGCGATATCATTTCTCAAGATCCGGTTATTAGCTATAAATTACTGCGTTTGATTAATTCCGCAGCGTATCGTCGAACTAAAGAGATTGATTCCATCAATTCTGCTGTTGCGCTGCTTGGGATTAATCGAGTGCGCAGCTGGGCTACGCTGCTCGCGCTCAGCAAACTCGACAATAAACCA
>NZ_LWFT01001061.1:0-12443 GCF_001635105.1 Oleiphilus sp. HI0079 | reverse complement strand
GGCCTCTCAGGATATTGCCACTGCCCAGCCAGTCGAAGACATCCACGCTATCATCAAGACACCCAAGCTTCAGGTGAAAGCGCGTAACCAGAACCAGATACTCTATTTACAGCGGGTTAAACAGCACGATATCAACTTTGGCATTGGGCCCGCCGGTACCGGCAAGACGTACCTAGCCGTGGCATGCGCTGTCGAAGCACTGCAAAAGGAAGAGGTTAAACGTATTCTATTAGTTCGCCCTGCTGTGGAAGCCGGCGAGAAGCTAGGATTCTTGCCGGGCGATCTTGCGCAGAAAGTCGATCCGTATTTGCGCCCTCTTTATGACGCTCTGTATGACATGCTTGGTTTCGAACAAGTCGCTCGCCTGATTGAAAAGAACGTCATAGAAATTGCCCCGCTTGCGTTCATGCGAGGAAGAACACTCAACAACGCGTTCATCATTTTAGATGAGAGCCAAAACACAACGCCCGAGCAAATGAAAATGTTCTTAACCCGGATCGGCTTTGGCTCTACAGCCATCATTACTGGCGATATCACCCAAACAGATCTCCCTAAAGGAGCAAAATCCGGATTATCACAATGCATGGATATCCTTGGCGGTGTAGCGGGTATAAGCGTAACGAGCTTTAACTCTAAAGATGTCGTCCGTCACCCGCTTGTGCAACGCATTGTTGAAGCATACGATCGTTTCGACTCGAAAGGACAAAAGAATGGCTAGCATTGATTTAGATCTGCAAGTCGCTACCAATTATACTGGCGTGCCAAGTAATGCAGAGTTCAAAGCGTGGTCACTCGCCGCCCTTATGGCAACCGACAAGCACTTTGAACTGACTATCCGCGTCGTCGATACGCCCGAGATCCAAGAGCTAAATGCCAACTACCGTGACAAGGACAAGCCGACGAATGTGCTTTCTTTTCCTTTTGAAGCGCCAGAACACATAGAGCTTGATCTGTTAGGCGATCTAATCATCTGCGCCCAAGTGGTTAACGCTGAAGCTAAAGAACAAAACAAAGATGAAAAGTCGCATTGGGCGCACATGACAGTACATGGCGTTCTGCACTTACTAGGCTATGACCACATCGATGATATTGAGGCTGATGAGATGGAAGGACTTGAAATTAAGATTCTCCATGAATTAGGCTACGCAAATCCGTATTCCCAAGAGGCAAACTAGTTCAACTAATGAACGACGACACTCCCAGTAGCGAGCCAGCTTCGAAAAGCTGGCTAGAACGCATATCGCAAGCATTTTCTGATCAACCTGATAGCGTTGATGAACTGCTTGAAATCTTAAGAGATTCAGAGCAAAGAAACGTTCTGGACGCAGACGCACTGAGCATTATTGAAGGTGCCATTCAGGTTACCAAAATGCAGGCGCGTGAAGTCATGATACCGCGCTCCCAGATGATTACCGTGAACGCAGATGCAGACCCCGAAGAGTATATTGATGATATCATCGAATCTGCACATTCACGCTTCCCCGTGTTTGGAGACTCAGATGATGAGCTTGAAGGCATCCTACTCGCGAAGGACCTCCTTCCTCTCGCTCTAAAGGGCGAATTGAGACGAAGCGCCGTGATAGATTTGCTTCGCCCTGCTTCGAAGATACCGGAAAGCAAACGATTGAATGAACTGCTCAAAGACTTCAAGCGAAATCGTAACCATATGGCAATTGTCATAGACGAATATGGTACGCCGTCAGGACTCGTCACTATCGAGGACGTGCTAGAACAGATCGTTGGCGAGATTGAGGACGAGCATGACATCGAAGAAGAGACCAACATCAAAACGCTTAGCGATAAAGAGTTTACTGTAAAAGCACTCACAACGATCGAGGAGTTTAACGAGTATTTTGATGTTCAGGTTCCAGAAGATGAGTTCGATACGATTGGTGGGTACGCGATCAAACGATTTGGCCGCTTGCCCAACCGAGGCGATGAGACTCGATTCGAAGGTTTTAAGATCACTGTACTGAACGCCGATAGTCGAACCGTCAGGCTATTAAAGTTAGAAAAACTTAACGCTTGAGAGACACAACAAGAGCGAGCGCCGAAACACGCGCTCGCCCAAAAACAATAAGAAGGAAACCATGCGAGGCGCACTCATTCTATCGGTCGCTATATTTTTATCGGGCGCCCTACAGACACTTGCGCTGAGCCCTTACGACTACTGGGTGGCCAGCATAGGCTCTCTGGTTTTGTTCTTAGCCCTCACGAAAGCGCTCGACCCCAACTCCTACCTTAGCCCCAAGAGCGCCTTTTATCATGGTTGGCTGATTGGTTTCGGCTTATTTGCCTCAGGCGCTTCGTGGGTTTATGTCAGCATCAACACTTACGGCAATGCCCCTCCAGCATTAGCCGGTTTCCTTACGTTATTCTTTGTTGCCGCACTGGGTTTGTTTCATGGTTTCATGTTTTGGCTCTATTCGAAGTTAAAGTCCAAGTATTTGGGTTTTAACGTGCTTCTCTTTGCGACACTGTGGGTGGGAAACGACTTAGTACGCAGCGTGTTCCTCACCGGTTTTCCATGGCTGTTTATCGGCGACTCACAGCTTGATGGCCCATTATCCGGATGGCTACCCTTGATTGGCAGCTACGGAACAACCCTCATACTTAGTATTACCTCCGGCGCCTTAGTTGCGCTCAGCATTGATCGACAACACCGTACCGCCTTGCTTGTAACACTCCTTTTGATAGCGCTATGGACTCCGGGTTATCTTTTGAAGGACAAAAACTGGACGGTTTCAACAGGAAAGCTGCAGGAAGTCGCTTTGATCCAATTGAACATTCCTCAAGAATTAAAATGGAAAAGCACCCAACGCCCCAAAACAATCGATTTACTTCGAAAAATGACCGAGGCTCACTTAGATAAAGACGTGATTTTCTGGCCAGAAACCGCCGTACCTCTTTTTTACACTTCAGCAAGGCCATTGCTGAGCCAATTTGGTCGAAAAGCCGAGGCTCAAAACGCCACGATCGTCACTGGCATTCCCTATAGCGGGTGGGATTCCGAAACAAAGAGCACGGTCATACACAACAGCGTGCTCGCAATAGGAAATGGCGAAGGCATCTATCACAAGCAGAAGCTCGTGCCGTTTGGAGAGTACGTTCCTATGCAAGACGTATTGCGCGGCCTAATTGAGTTTTTTGACCTTCCTATGTCGAACTTTCGCAAAGGTGAAGAAAACCAAAGTATGCTGAGTGTTAACGGTTTCAGTGTATCTCCCTTTATTTGCTATGAGGTTGTGTACCCAGACTTCGTCGCAAATCGCTCGATCGGAGCCGATTACCTACTAACGATCAGCAACGACGCGTGGTTCGGTGAATCAATTGGCCCTCTTCAGCACCTGCAACTTGCCCGCTTACGCGCTCTCGAAAACGGACGTTACATGGTCCGCGCAACGAATAACGGAGTAACCGCAATCATTAATACTAAGGGACAAATCGAAGAGCAGATTCCGCAGTTTTCCCAAGGCACTCTAGAAGGGCAAGTTCGAATATATGAAGGCGAAACCCCGTTCTCGCGAGTTGGATCAATGCCGATTCAGATCTTGTGTATATTTACTGTTTTCATCGGTGTATCTCTTCGCTGGAGGAGCAATAGCAATAAAGCACAGAGCCTTTAGCTCCAAAGATCTGTCTAAGATTGCGATCCGCTTCCATATTTGGTTTCAATGAGCTGTTGAACAGCTACACGCACCGCAAAAACTAAGATAAACTATGCGGCCCATTTTTTTACGCGGGTTTACTCCAAGAGCCCGCGTTGTATAGCGAAGTTAAGAAGAAATATGCAAGAACAATACTCTCCAAAAGACATCGAACAGAGCGCACGCGAATACTGGGAGCAAAACGACAGTTTTGCTGTAACAGAAGACCCTAGCAAAGAAAAATACTACTGCTTATCCATGTTCCCTTACCCTAGCGGTAAGCTTCACATGGGGCATGTTCGAAACTACACCATTGGGGATGTTGTCTCTCGTTACCAGCGCATGCTTGGAAAAAACGTGATGCAACCAATGGGCTGGGATGCATTCGGCTTGCCTGCTGAAAATGCCGCGATAAAAAACGGTGTTGCACCCGCCAAATGGACATACGAAAACATCGAGTACATGAAGAGCCAGCTTAAGCAACTAGGCTTTGGGTATGACTGGAATCGTGAATTTGCAACTTGCCGCCCTGAATACTACAAATGGGAGCAGTGGTTCTTCACGAAGCTTTACGAAAAGGGTTTGGTGTACAAAAAGAACGCGACCGTAAATTGGGATCCTGTCGATCAAACGGTTCTCGCGAATGAGCAAGTGGTCGATGGCCGCGGCTGGCGCTCTGGTGCAATTGTCGAGCGTAAAGAGATTCCGCAATGGTTTATCAAAATCACCGATTACGCCGAAGAACTTCTAACAGACCTCGATCAGCTTGATGAGTGGCCCGAGCAAGTAAAGACGATGCAACGCAATTGGATTGGCCGCTCGGAAGGCCTTGAGTTCGCGTTCAAAATCAAGGATTCCGATGACTCATTGAGCGTCTATACCACACGCCCTGACACGATAATGGGCGTCACCTACGTCGCCGTGGCCGCGCAACACCCGCTCGCAATTGCAGCCGCAGAGAAGAACACAGATCTTCGAGAATTCATCGAAAGCTGTAAGAAAAACAAGGTTGCAGAAGCCGACATGGCCACGATGGAAAAGCAGGGCCTACCGACCGGCTTCAAAGCTATTCACCCTATTACGGGCGAAGAAGTACCCGTGTGGGCCGCCAACTTTGTGTTAATGGATTATGGTTCAGGCGCTGTTATGTCCGTGCCAGCGCACGACGAACGTGATCATGAATTTGCCAAGCAATACAAGCTGCCGATTAAACAAGTGATTGCATCCGAAGATGGTGAGGACCTTGATATCCATGAATGCGCCTTTACTGAAAAGGGTTTACTTGTAAATTCTGGCGAATTTACAGGACTTAGCTCCAAAGAAGCATTTGACGCTATAGCTAAGCGCTTCGAAGAAGAAGACACAGGTAGTCGCAAAGTAAATTATCGATTGCGCGACTGGGGAGTTTCTCGGCAACGTTACTGGGGTGCACCGATCCCCATGAAGTATCTTGAAGACGGTACGGAAATCCCTGCGCCGCTTGAAGAGCTTCCCGTTACCCTACCCGAAGACGTTGAGCTCGATGGCGTAAAATCACCTATAAAAAGTGATCCAGCTTGGGCAAAAACAAGCCATGATGGACAAACTGCGTTCCGTGAAACCGATACATTTGACACATTCATGGAATCGTCATGGTATTACGCACGCTACTGTTCGCCAAACAGCGAAGAGCAAATGCTTGACCCTGAAGCCGCGAATTACTGGCTTCCTGTTGACCAATACATTGGCGGCATAGAGCATGCCATATTGCACCTGCTTTACGCGCGCTTTTATCACAAGCTACTGAGAGATGTCGGGCTGGTCGACAGTGACGAACCATTCAAACGACTGTTGTGCCAAGGCATGGTGCTCGCCGAGAGCTTTTATGAAGAAGACTCAAAAGGTGGCAAAGTCTGGATTTCTCCAACAGACGTTGAGACACAGACTGATGAGAAAGGCAAAACGATACGTTATGTGCACAAAAAAGACGGCAAAGAATTACTAAGTGCCGGCATGAGCAAGATGTCCAAATCAAAGAATAACGGCATCGATCCGCAAACAATTATCGACCAATTTGGTGCCGATACCGTTCGACTCTTTATGATGTTCGCTGCTCCACCAGAACAATCTCTAGAATGGTCTGATAATGCCGTCGAGGGCGCGAATCGCTTCTTGAAGCGTTTATGGAAAGCCGTTAACGAACACAAGCTAAACGGTGGCAATGCAGCACTGGTTGCCGACATGCTCAACGATGAGCAAAAAGCACTTCGAAGAAAAACGCATGAAACGATTAAAAAAGTCAGTGACGACTTAGACCGAAGGCTGACTTTCAATACCGCTATTGCTGCCGTTATGGAATTAATGAACAGTGTAAGTAAATTTGTCGACGTTAGTGAGCAAGGCCGAGCTGTAACGCACGAAGCCCTCGAAGCCGCAACACTCTTGTTAGCGCCTATCACGCCGCATATCTGTCACGCATTATGGGAAGAGCTAGGAAACAAAGACAACATTTTAGGTGCGACCTGGCCAAGCTTTGATGAGTCAGCGATGGTAAAAACGACCCAAGAGATTGTTGCTCAGGTAAATGGCAAAGTGAGAGCAAAGCTTACGGTTTCTGCTGATATCGGCAAAGACGAGCTTGAAGCGCTGGCGCTAGCCGATGAGAACGTCCTGCGCTTTACTGAGGGCAAAACAATCCGTAAGGTGATTGTTGTCCCCAACAAACTGGTAAACATAGTTGCAAACTAGATCGAACGAAATCCGCAGCTCGCTCTGTAAAATAGGAGCGGGCATCGCGATCTCTATATCTCTAACGCTTCAAGGGTGCGGGTTTCATGTCCGCACCGCAGACTTGGACTCTCTAGGCTTTAGCGAGGTAAGCCTTAGTTGCGATAAAACCTCATCTTGGGATTTATGTCAGGAACTGGAAAGGGAGCTAGCAAGCCACAAAGTGACAATGACAAAAGACGCGCTTTTTGAGCTTCGAGTTTTTAGTATCGAAGCAAAAGAACGCGTGTTTACGTTGAATCAAGACGCAACGGCGGATGAATACGAACTGACTCGCTCCTTAAAGTTCTCGCTCAAAGAATCCGCAAGCGATGAATCCCAGTACACGAACGAAATCAGTGCTCGACGTATATATCGCCATAGCTCATCTGAATTACTCGCAAAAGACCGAGAGCAAGCGGCGATCACAAAAGCTCTAGATCAAAGTCTAGCGCAAGAGATCATTCGACAACTAACTCTTATTCGTATCGGTAATTGAGACGTGCGGCTTAAACCAGCACAATTACGCTCACATCTAGAGGCTCCGCTCAAACCTGTATATCTGGTCACCGGAGATGAACCGCTACTAATCCAAGAAGCCGTTGACGAAATACGCAGCACCGCGCGACAGCAGGGCTTTGAAGAAAGACAGGTTTTTCACGCTGACCAAAAGTTTGATTGGCAGGCTCTGCTTGAGGAGGCCGGCTCCCTTTCCCTTTTCGCAACCAAAAAAATCATCGAACTGAAGCTGCCAAATGGTAAACCAGGGGTCGTCGGAAGCAAGAAGCTCGTAGAGTTTCTAGAATCCGCTCCTGACGACACTGTACTAATTATAGAGTCGGGAAAAATTGATAGAAACGCGCTTAACTCTAAGTGGTGCAAATCGCTCGATAACAAAGGTGCAATAATACAGGTTTGGCCAATCAAGCCTGAAGAAACCCTTGGCTTCATGCGGCAGCGTGCACACAAGCTAAAGTTGAATATTGAGCATGATGCACTGCAACTTCTGTCGTCAAGACTTGAGGGCAACCCACTTGCGGCAAAACAGGAGCTCGATAAACTGTTACTTTTGCACGGAACAAACCCAATCAGCGTCGGTATGATATTCGAAGAGGTGAAAGACTCCGCCCGGTACGATGCATACGATCTCTCAAAAGCAATGCTCCAGATACGCACTCATGATGCTGTGAACATTTTGCATCATCTCAAAGCTGAGGGCGCGCAACCGTTAGGAGTTTTATGGCCACTGGCTCGTGATGTTCGCGTCATTGCAGGCCTTCTACCTTTAGTCGGGCAACGAAATCGAGTTGAAGCGCATTTCAAGAAGAACCGGATTTTTCCAAACCAGCAGCAAGACTATGTACGCGCGGCCACACACACTAGCGTAAATCAAGCGAATCGAGCACTTGAGCTTCTCAAGCAAGCAGATCAGAGCATAAAAGGCGGGGTCGGCGCTCTTCCCCACTGGATCCTGATTGAAGACGCTGTACTCCAAATATGCGGCGCCAAACTCGGAATATAAAGATATAAAAAAGCCGCTCAATTGAGCGGCTTTTCGTCTTTACCAGCTTAAACTTAGAAGTTTTCAGCCGCTAGCGACATAGTGTCGTCACTACCAGACTTAATAGTCTCGAGCAAAGAGACGGTTTTTGGCAACAGACGGCTAAAGAAGAAGTTAGCGGTCTTGAGCTTACTCGCATAGAAGACGTCTTGTTCTACTTTTGGAGCTGCGGCTTTAACCATGCGCGCCCACATATAGCCATACGCCGTCAATCCAAACATATCCAAGTACTCAACAGCAGCAGCACCAACAGCATTTGCATCACCTTGCGCAGACGTTATAACGTGCTCAGTCGCATCGCTTAAACGTTCAACAGCTGCGGCTAACTGCTCAAGCTTACCAGCCAATGCAGGATTACCAGACTCCTGCTCAATGAACTCAGCGATTTCTTTCGCAAAGATCTCAAAAAGCTTACCGCCGTTGGCGACAATCTTACGCCCCATCAAGTCCATCGCTTGAATGCCATTGGTACCTTCATAGATTTGGGTAATACGAGTGTCACGTACTAGCTGTTCTTGGCCCCACTCGCGGATGAAACCATGACCACCAAAAATTTGTTGGCCAGCGACACATGTATCTAAGGCCCGATCGGTCATATAAGCCTTAGCTATAGGTGTTAGAAGAGCCACCATTGCATCGGCATTCTTTACTTGTTCCGCATCATCCGAAAACTTAGCGATATCAAGAAAACGAGCTACATATGTTGAAAATGCACGACTACCTTCTGTATACGCTTTCATCGTTAGCAACATGCGACGGACATCAGCATGCACAATAATAGGATCTGCTTGTTTCTCTGTTGCAACAGGACCTGTCGCCGACCGGCCTTGAATTCGATCTAGCGCGTATTCACGCGCGTTTTGGTAAGAGCGCTCTGCAGCACCAATACCTTGAATCCCAACACTCAATCGCTCGTAGTTCATCATAGTAAACATCGCTGCAAGGCCCTTGTTTACCTCACCAACAAGCCAACCTTGCGCACCGTCGAAATTCATAACGCAAGTAGCAGACGCCTTGATCCCCATCTTGTGTTCGATCGAACCACACGAAACATTGTTGTTCTCACCAACAACGCCGTTGTCATCAACCTTATTACGAGGCACAAGAAACAATGAAATACCCTTTGAGCCGGCCGGAGCATCTGGAAGCTTCGCCAAGACCAAGTGAATAATATTGTCAGTAAGGTCATTCTCACCACCGGTAATGAAAATCTTAGTACCAGTCACACTGTACGAACCGTCGGCATTTGGCTCTGCCTTAGTGCGAATCATGCCTAAATCGGTTCCGGAATGCGGCTCGGTGAGATCCATTGCGCCAGTCCACTCTCCTGAGTACATCTTGGGCAAATATTTATTCTTTAGCTCTTCTGAAGCGTGCGCATCGATAGCAAGCGCAGCACCTGAAGTTAAGCAAACATACAGACCAAATGAAATGTCAGCCGAGTAAAGCATTTCTTCATACTGAGCACCCAGCATTTTGGGCATACCCATACCTTCATAAACAGGATTACCGGTTAGGCCTGACCAGCCACCTTCTGCGAACGTTTTGTAAGCTTCAACGAACCCCTTAGGGACCGTCACTTTACCGTTGTCGAAGTGACAGCCTTCTTCATCCGCTTCGCGGCTTAATGGCGCAATCAGTGATGCTGTAATCTTTCCAGCCTCTTCCAATATCGCATCTGCTGTCTCCATATCAATCACTTCTTGCGTACCTGCAAGCGAACCCCAAAGCTGCTCGGCTTCGAAAACTTCGTTCATAACAAAGCGGATATCTTGTAACGGCGCTTTATAATCTGCCATGTAATTTCCCTCAAGTATTTTACGGATGCCTAGTCAATTAACTTAAGCATTCTTCGGTCTAGAATTTGTCGCGTATTCTAACGCAAAAAGCCCGCGAAGCGGGCTTTTTAAACTAACAGACAATTAGAAAGCGAAGTTTTCTTCGTCAATTGCCATAATCGACTCACCACCAGCGAGAACCATCTGAGCGTGAGCTGCTGTACGCGGCAAGATACGGTCGTAATAGAACTTGGCAGTCTGAACCTTAGCCGTATAAAAGCCTGTTTCAGTTGTACCAGAAGCTAGCTTCTCTTGAGCAACTTTTACCATCTGTGCCCAGAAGTATGCTAGACATACGTAACCTGAATACATCAAGAAGTCTACAGATGCAGCGCCCACTTCATCGCGATTCTGCATGGCAGTCATGCCAACCTTCATCGTAATATCGCCCCACTCTTTGTTTAGAGTAGAAAGCTTTTCGATAAATGGCTTAAGTTCGGCATTGTCTTCGTTTGCCTGACAGAACTTGTGCACTTGCTTCGTAAAGTTACGCAGCGACGCGCCTTGAGACATTAGAATTTTTCGACCCAACAGATCAAGCGCCTGGATACCAGTCGTTCCTTCATAAAGAAGCGCAATACGCGTATCTCGAACGATTTGTTCCATGCCCCACTCTTGGATAAAGCCATGACCACCAAAAACCTGAACACCGTGGTTTGCAGCTTCATAACCCGCTTCAGTACAGAACGCTTTCAAAATTGGCGTTAAGAAACCAAGCATTTCATCAGCAGCCTTCTGCTCTTCACCTTCACCATGCTGAACAAGGTCGGCTTGTTGAGCCGCGAAGTAAATCATTGCACGTGACCCTTCAGCGATCGCTTTTTGCGTCAAAAGCATACGGCGCACGTCTGGGTGAACGATAATTGGGTCAGCCTTTCCTTCAGGATTCTTAGGACCCGAAAGCGAACGCATTGCTAGACGATCTTTCGCATATGCGAGTGCTCCCTGGAAGGAACCTTCAGCAGCCGCAAGACCCTGAATAGAGGTACCAATACGGGCCACGTTCATGAATGTGAACATGCAGTTAAGACCTTTATTCTCCGGACCGATCAACCAACCTTTTGCACCATCAAAATTCATCACACAAGTCGCGTTACCATGTATACCCATCTTGTGCTCAATTGAGCCGCACGTAACTGCATTTCGCTCACCAGCCTCGCCATTAGTATCCGGCAGGCACTTAGGGACGATGAAAAGCGAAATCCCTTTAGTACCTTCTGGAGCACCAGGAAGACGAGCTAGTACGATATGAACAATGTTGTCCACCATATCGTGCTCACCAGCAGAGATAAATATTTTAGTACCAGTGATGCTGTAAGAGCCATCTGCATTAGGCTCCGCTTTCGTAGTTAGAATACCTAGATCGGACCCACACTGAGGCTCAGTCAAACACATCGTACCGGTCCACTCACCCGAAATTAGCTTGGTGAGATACGTTTCTTGCTGCTCCGGGGTACCGTGTTCTTCTAGTGTCGCGCGCGCACCATGAGACAAACCTGGGTACATACCCCAAGACCAGTTTGATGTACCAATCATTTCGCTAAGGATGATATTAATAGACTCAGGCAAGCCTTGGCCGCCATGCTCTACAGGAGCATTCATCGAAGGCCAACCGCCCTCCACGAACTGCTGATACGCCTCTTTAAAACCAGCGGGAGTCTTAACGCCGTCTTCGCTCCAAGTACAACCTTCTTGGTCGCCACTTTGGTTAATTGGGGCTAGAACTTCTTCACAAAACTTCGCTCCCTCAGTAACAATTGCGTCAACCATGTCCGGCGTCGCTTCAGTAGCACCAATATTCTGATAGTGCTTTTCACTATCAAGCACTTCGTCCATAAGGAACTTAATATCTCTTAGGGGAGCTTTATAATCTGGCATAACGTTAACCTCAAATTTAATCGGTTTCGTTTGAAAACTATTGGATTTAATGAGCAAATCACACATGGGAATTGCCCGACTGAACTCTAAATCAAACGAGTGTTTGAAACATACGTTTGCTTATATGCTTTGTCAAGCTTTGGGTTTAGAAAAATGTGAACGGATTTGAGATCATAAAAATAGCGCAGAGAGTTAGTTTCTGCATCATTGAGGGGAACGAATCAGAAAATTCTATAGAAACGAGAGGGGCGGATCAGGCCATCGTGTCGAGAAGCGTACCAAGCACTTCATCAGCAGTGCGCACTACTTGCGCAGATGCCTCGACAGAACGTTGATAAAGCCGTAACTCGACGATCGATTCTGCTGCATCATTTGCACCCACAGCACCGTCGATTGCGCCGGCACGAACAATATCAGAAGCAGTTTTCTCAACTCCTTCGATACCTTGCCGAACACCAGACAACCCTACATCGATCACTGAGTTTACATTCATAATGCACCAAACCTAAAATAGGTTATTAATTGAACAGTTTTTATTTAAGCAAAACACTTACCTCAAGGCAAGTTTGGGAGGCGTTTTTTACACAGTTAAACAACTTATATCCAAAGAGTTACTAAACTTTTCAGCACGAGGCTCAGTTTCATAAGGAACGACACCGATAAAGGGCGCGCCCAGTGCCGACCTAAGCGTAGCGACATTCTCCTCAATATAGCTCATCGGCTGATCCGTAATCTGATTACCCACCCATCCCGCAATCTCGAGCCCATCTCGCC
>NZ_LWFT01001060.1:0-1114 GCF_001635105.1 Oleiphilus sp. HI0079 | reverse complement strand
GCACCAAGCTTCCGCCCTGCGATGTAAGAGAGCGCACCACCGATAGAAAAGAAAGCGAGCAAAACGACGGGCGAGCGCAGCAGCCAAGACAGAGAGATAGGCAAGCATGTCACAAAGCCAAGCCACATGTAACAGAGCCACAGGGGGATCAGTTCCATAACCATGACATTACCAGCGTTGAACTGATAGATGCCAAAAACACCAAAAATACTATCGGCCATCATCCCTAGCGCGGCCAATGCAATACACGCGAGGCGTACTTTTGCCCTTCTTTCGGCGTAAAGAAAGTGCCCCAAATGGACGAAAAGCAACGGAAGCGCATACAACCAACCGGACAATATCGCGGTAAACCAAAGTGCCTGAAAGGTCACGGCATTGATAATCTTATGCGTCATAATACTCGACTTATCATTCATTTGGCGCGCAATGCATCCTCTCTAACAGATGGCGAACTAAGCGACTATTTCGCCTCTAAATGCCGGTTTGGCGTACAATAAATGCGAAACGCCAATTGAGCGCTCGGCAAAACCACCTTCACAATAACACAAATAAAATTCCCACATTCTCTGGAAAGTCTCACTGTAGCCTAGCTTACTGATCGCCTTAGACTCTCGTTTACAGACCTCGTTCCACATATGCAACGTGCGTGCATAGTGCTCAGCAAAATCCTGATGAGAAACCAAGCGAAGATCTGAGCTATCGCGCATTGCAGAAGACAACGCAGTCAAAGACGGAATACAGCTGCCAGGAAAAATATAACGCTGAATAAAATCAACATCCCGCTTAGCGCGCTCATATCTCTGATCGGTAATGGTAATCGCCTGAATCAGCATCAAACCGTCCGGCTTGAGAAGACGTGAACAGGTCTCATAGTAGGTGTTATAAAACTTCCACCCAACCGCTTCGATCATTTCTATGGACACCAGCTTATCGAACTGCCCTTCCAACTTTCGATAGTCCTCAAGTAGCAAGGTGATTTTGTCTTCGAGCCCCGCCTCCTTGACGCGCTGGCAAGCCAAGTCATATTGCTGACGTGAAATAGTGGTCGTGGTGACCTTGCACCCATAGTTTTGTGCTGCATAGATTGCAAAGCCGCCCCACCCCGTTCCGATCT
>NZ_LWFT01001059.1:0-834 GCF_001635105.1 Oleiphilus sp. HI0079 | reverse complement strand
CTCTCTGCTGAATAGTTCTTGCCATTCACATCGACGGTATGCGCATCCACCAAGCGAGCGCGCCCGGAAATAATCTGCGTACCACTGTTAGTCAGCAAACCTTCGTAAATACCGTTAAGGCGTTCGATCTCACGGTTTTTGTTGGTAACCAACTGCGCCCAATTAAGACTAAGCTCACCTGAGCTCGACCAACCGAATCCAGCGCCGTCTTCAAGCTCCTCTTGAACATGAGAAGCATAGACAAACAACTTTTTGGGAACACACCCCACATTGACACAGGTACCTCCGAGGTCGCGATCCTCTGCTACAGCTACACGAGCGCCCATTGAAGCAGACATGCGAGCCAATCGAACTCCACCAGAACCGGCACCGATTACGAATAGATCAAAATCAAATTTGGACATTAGAGAATCTTTCTAAAAGAGATTAATCAAAGGCTTTAAACAGCACACTTTCGGTTACGTCACCGAGAGGCACACTGCCAAGTACTTTATAACCAAGACCTTTGTAAAAATTGAGATAGCGGATATTTCCAGTATCTAAAGCAATACCTTTTGATGCAGGATTCTTTGCACAGACACCTTCCACTGCCTGCATCAATTTTTTCCCGTATCCCAAGCTGCGATACTGGCCGTCAATTCCTATAAGGGGTAGCTCATGATGCTGCCCCTTGGGCAACAAGCGATGAATCTGCTTGTGGTATTCGAGGTATCGCCAGGTGCTCTCGGAACCAGCGGTTAGCAACATACGCATACGCCATGCAAACTGCCGATTTAGATCAATACGGAGAGACGGGCTCCCTACGAGCGCCACGCCAATTAAGTGATTATCAAG
>NZ_LWFT01001058.1:0-1154 GCF_001635105.1 Oleiphilus sp. HI0079 | reverse complement strand
GAGCTTCCGCATCCTTACGAAGTCTCTTCGCCCACTTCCAGACAAGTATCATGGCCTAGCTGATCAAGAAATGAAGTATCGTCAGCGTTATGTCGATTTGATTGCAAATGCCGATGCGCGTCATACCTTTCGTTTACGTTCCGCTATTGTGAGTAGCATCCGAAACTACCTCACCAAGCAAGACTTCATGGAAGTCGAAACCCCGATGTTGCAGGTGATTCCTGGTGGCGCAACAGCAAAACCATTCGAGACGCATCACAATGCATTAGGCATTGATATGTTTCTGCGTATTGCTCCCGAGCTTTACCTTAAGCGTTTGGTTGTTGGTGGTTTTGAACGTGTTTTTGAAATTAATCGCAACTTCCGTAACGAGGGGCTCTCGACGCGACACAATCCTGAGTTCACCATGATTGAGTTCTATCAGGCTTATGCAAACTATATTGACTTGATGAATCTTACGGAAGATATGTTGCGTACCGTCGCACAAGAAGTGCTCGGTACGACCGACATAAAGAGCACGACCAAGGATGCAAACGGAGAGGTGGTTGAAGAGAAAATCTATGACTTTAGCCAACCATTTACTCGCATGACGATGGCGGAAGCGGTGCTTAAGTTCAACCCGGAGTTTGATGCGGCAGTGATCAATGATCCTGAGAGTCACTTTGAGGCTCTGAGGGCTTATGCCAAGCAAGTCGGTGTTCCAGATTCCCCTCAGCAAAAAACATGGGGAGCGGGCAAGTATTTATGTGAGATCTTTGAAGCAACTGCAGAAGAGAAGTTAGATCAGCCTACGTTTATTACGGCCTATCCTTGGGAGGTTTCGCCGCTGGCTCGGCGTAACGATGAAAACCCGTTTGTGACAGATCGATTCGAGTTTTTTGTTGGAGGGCGTGAGCTTGCCAATGGCTTCTCCGAGTTGAATGATGCAGAAGACCAAAAGCAACGTTTTCTTAAGCAGGTCGCTGAAAAAGACGCTGGTGATGATGAGGCAATGCACTTTGATGCCGATTATATTACGNCGCTTGAGTACGGTTTGCCTCCAACTGCAGGCGAGNGTATTGGTATCGATCGACTGGTCNTGTTGTTTACTGACTCGCCGAGTATTCGCGATGTCATTTTGTTCCGCACATGAAACCGCAAGCTTAAGGTCTGCG
>NZ_LWFT01001057.1:0-960 GCF_001635105.1 Oleiphilus sp. HI0079 | reverse complement strand
TATCAATGGTGCGGCTCTTGGCGGTGGTTGGGAATTGGCGCTTGCATGCCACCACCGCATCGCTTTAAGCGAAGGCGTAAAGCTCGGTCTACCTGAAGTGACGCTGGGCTTATTGCCTGGAGGCGGCGGTGTCGTTCGCATGTCTCGCTTGCTCGGTCTGCAAGCAGCGTTGCCCTACCTAACCGAGGGTAAGCAGTTCAAACCTGAGAAAGGCAAAGAGCTTGGCTTGATTCACGACATTGTCGATACCGAGGACCAATTACTCGATGCTGCGACTTCTTTTATCAAGGCAAATCTCAAGGCGCAACAACCATATGATGTCAAAGGCTATAAAGTGCCTGGCGGGAAGCCGAGTACACCAGCGCTAGCCAAAATGCTGCCGATTGCGCCTGCAATGATGCGAGACAAAACCAAAGGTGTGCTCCCTGCGCCTGAGGCAATCTTGTCGGTGATGGTAGAAAGTCTGCAAGTTGATATCGATTCAGCGATGCGAATCGAAACACGATATTTCGTTGAATTGGTGTGCGGTCAGGTTTCAAAGAACATGATCAACACTTTCTGGTATCAACTAAACGAAATCAATGCGGGGGCAGCTCGTCCTGCAGGTATCGAAAAGGCCAAGTTCACGAAACTCGGTGTTTTGGGTGCCGGCATGATGGGAGCGGGAATTGCCTATTCCGCTGCTACGCGTGGCATTGAAGTCGTTTTGAAAGATGTCTCTCTTGAGTCTGCCGAGAAGGGTAAGGCGTACAGCGAGAACCTTCTTGATAAGAAGGTGAAACGTGGCCGATTGAGTGCGTCTAAGCGCAATGAAACGCTCGCGCTTATCCATCCAACCGAGAACGCGGAAGATTTAGCCGGTTGCGATATGATTATCGAAGCCGTTTTTGAAGATCGTGGATTAAAGGCAAAAGTGACTCAAGAAGCAGAGGCACAAATGCAAGCGAGTGGGGTCTTCGC
>NZ_LWFT01001056.1:0-533 GCF_001635105.1 Oleiphilus sp. HI0079 | reverse complement strand
TCTGGGTCAGCACGACGGAGTGCGCTCAGAGTCCCTTGATCCATCTCAAGCCATTCATAGATGCCGATACGCCCCTTGTAGCCGGTATTACTGCACTGATAGCAGCCAGAACCGTGTTTGAACCCTTCAGGAATAGGCTCTTCCTCGGAGACGAGATTGGTCAACCATACGCGCTCTTGAGCCGAAGGCTCATAGTCGGTACCGCAATTGTCGCAAACTCGCCGTACCAATCGCTGAGCCATAACGCCCAGAAGTGAACTTGCAACCAAGTAGGGCTCTGCACCCATATCGATCAAGCGCATAGCGGAACTAACCGCATCATTGGTATGCAACGTAGACATCACCAAGTGACCTGTCATCGCAGCGCGTAAGCCAATTTCCGCTGTTTCCTGATCTCGCATTTCGCCAACGAGAACGACGTCGGGGTCTTGACGCAAGCACGCGCGCAAGACGGACGCAAACGTTAATCCCACTTTAGGATTTACCTGCACCTGTGTAATGCGCGGCAAACGATATTCTACGGGGTCTTCTGC
>NZ_LWFT01001055.1:0-1033 GCF_001635105.1 Oleiphilus sp. HI0079 | reverse complement strand
CCAAGCCTTGGTCAAGCGAACATTGATGCCGGGCTTCTGTCTGTACAAATCGGTTTCGGACTTGTTCTCATATTTATGCTTATCTACTATCGCGTTTTCGGTTTAATCGCGAACGCAGCGCTTCTGGTGAATGTTGTGTTGCTGTGTGCGCTGATGTCGATGATTTCTGCAACGCTCACGTTGCCGGGTATCGCCGGGATTGTTTTGACAGTTGGTATGGCTGTGGATGCAAACGTTCTAATCTTTGAACGGATAAGAGAAGAGCTAAAGGCTGGATTGTCTCCGCAGCGCGCGATTGACGCTGGTTACGGTCGAGCTTTCGTCGCAATTCTCGATGCAAATATCACTACATTTATAGCAGCAATTATACTATTTGCCGTTGGTACGGGGCCCGTGAAAGGCTTCGCGGTTACGTTAGCGCTGGGTATTCTGACTTCAATGTTTACTGCAATTTTCTTGAGCCGCGCGATTACTAATCTTGTGTATGGTTCTCGCAAAGTTCAAACGTTATCCATAGGTTGATGAGTAGTTAAGGTGAAAGAAATGAATACAATTGACTTTATGGGTAAGAGAAAAATCGCAGCAGTTGCTTCGGTTTTGCTTCTCATCGCATCTCTCAGTTCGCTCGCGATGCAGGGCTTACAGCTAGGGCTCGACTTTACTGGTGGTACCTTAGTTGAGGTCGAGTATGCAGCAGCACCAAATCTCGAGGATGTAAGAAAGACCTTGAATGATGCTGGCTATGACAAGCTCGTCGTTCAGAACTTCGGTGCTGATACTTCAGTGTTAGTTCGCTTATCTCAAGGCTTTGACGATAAGGTGGGCGAGCAAGTTCTTAATGTATTGTCCGGTACTGGTGATGCGGTGACGCTTGAACGCGCTGAATTTGTTGGATCACAGGTGGGTGAAGAACTCCGAGAGCAGGGCGGCTTAGGTTTATTGTTGGCCTTGGGAATCGTCATGGTATACGTAGCACTCCGCTTTCAGTTTAAGTTTTCTGTTGGTGCGGTTGCAGCTCTGATTCACGATGTGA
>NZ_LWFT01001054.1:0-937 GCF_001635105.1 Oleiphilus sp. HI0079 | reverse complement strand
TGAACGTTTTATTGAGGCAATCGGTGTCTTCCCTACGGGCACTCTGGTCGAACTTAATAGCAACGAAGTTGGCATTGTGACGGGGCACAATAGCGAACGTCGCTTGCTGCCCAAAATTATCGTTGTGACGGACGCAACCAAAAACAAGCTGAAAGCGGGCCGCCGGGTTGACCTTCTTGAGTGGAACGCCAGCCAAAAACCACAACACGCGCTGTATATCAAAGACAGCTTACCAAAAGGCGCGCTCGGTATTGACGAGAATAGTTATCTGTTGACGGGCGCCACCTCTAAATGGAGCCTGAAGCATATGGTGTCGAGCTTAACGAACTAACTTGCTCGGTATGAAAACTCGATACTAATTCTGCATTAACGCTGCACTCACTCCGGATTTATTTTCTACTAAACCGCCTCTTTTCTGGTAATGTCCGAGAAATCTTCTTGAATTCTCGGTCTTGTTATTCGGTGTATGCTTGATGTCTAGAAAGACGTGCGGTGCTTGTCGCCGTCCAATCAAAAGTTGCCTCTGCGGTTTTATTCAAAGCCAGAACACTAAACTGCCCGTTCTGATCGTCCAACATCCGGACGAATCAAATCATCCGTTTACCACTGCCTACTTGGCGAGTCTCGGTGCGAGTAGTGTGCAGCTTTGTTGCGCTCTTGATTTAACTGAGCAGCAATGCCGCTCTTTGTTGCATCTGAATCCGGCGGATGATTTAGCATTGCTGTACATCGATCATCATTACGATGAGCATGACGCCCGCACCATTGATTGCCTCGTCCCAGAATCAATCGACCTAATCGCTGATTTATCTGGGCTTGTTGTGCTTGATGGAACTTGGCGGAATACGCGAGAGTTGCTGCTTCGCAATACATGGCTAGCGACGCTAACAACACTTAGTTTGAAAAATTTAGAACAGAGCGAGTACACCATTCGCAA
>NZ_LWFT01001053.1:0-1161 GCF_001635105.1 Oleiphilus sp. HI0079 | reverse complement strand
GGGCTGTTTGCTTTCCTACAACACTCGGATCTACATATTCGCCAGTATCGAGATCCACTAATCTAGCGTCGATTTTCTCAAACTGAGCTTCGATCTCGTCTTTACTTGCACCGGAAGGTAAAAGTCCGGCTGCTGCGAGAATATTCGCTTTTAGGTTAAGCGCTTTATTCTCTTGCTGGATCGGCTTAAGCGCAACCACAGACCCAGCCACGATCAGCGAACAAACCAGACACAAAAGAAAAGCAACTGTGAAGGTTTTACCCATAGTTTCTTTGCTAGACACGAGCTAACCTCCTTTTGATATTCGCCTGTACGACCAAATGATCAATGTAGGGTGCAAACAGGTTTGCAAATAGAATTGCCAGCATGATCCCCTCTGGGAAAGCAGGGTTCACGACGCGAATAAGTACAGTCATCACACCAATCAAGGCTCCATAGAACCACTTACCCGTATTCGTCATAGATGCTGAAACAGGGTCTGTCGCCATGAAAATCATACCAAATGCAAAACCACCGATTACAAAATGCCAGTAAAACGGCAGGCTAAACATTGGATTTGTGTCCGAACCAACCATATTGAGCAAGGTTGACATCGCGACCATACCAAAAAACACACCAAGTACAATTCGGAGCGAAGCTATACGCGTAGCCAAAAGCACCGCACCACCAATCAGGATCGCTAAAGTAGACGTCTCGCCCATTGAGCCCTGAACGGTCCCAAAGAAAGCATCCAACCAAGTGATATTGCCAGCAATAATTGCATCAGCACCACCACTTGCTGCAAGACTTAGTGATGTAGCACCAGAGAAGCCGTCAACCGCTGTCCAAACTGCATCTCCCGAGATCTCAGCTGGGTAGGCGAAGTACAAAAAAGCACGGCCGGTTAGCGCTGGATTCAGGAAGTTTTTACCCGTGCCACCAAAGATCTCTTTACCGATGACAACACCAAAAGAAATCCCTAAAGCGACCTGCCATAGTGGCAAGTCAGGTGGGCAGATCAATGCGAACAAGATTGACGTAACAAAGAAACCCTCATTAACCTCATGACCTCTAACCGAAGCAAACAAGACCTCCCAAAACCCACCAACAACGAACGTTACTGCGTAGACTGGCAAGAAGTATGCGGCCCCGTATACAAGGTTGTGCCATAAGTTAGCAGGG
>NZ_LWFT01001052.1:0-589 GCF_001635105.1 Oleiphilus sp. HI0079 | reverse complement strand
ACCATGTTTTGGAAGCAATGTCGCGCGCTGATGATGTCATTTTCGATAAGACAGGAACGCTGACGCAAGGCAAACTGAGTATCGCACACATAGAACCTTTATCGGGCCAGTCGGAGGAGCACGTTCTTGGCATTGCAACAGCGTTGGAACGGGAGACGCACCATCCGATTGCGAGAGCATTTGATTGCTCTGTCGCGACTTCAGCGAGCAATCTTCAGCATCATACCGGCCAGGGCGTATCCGGCGAGGTAGAGGGAACTCGCTATTTTCTGGGTAGCGCGCGCTTTATCGAACAGGTAACAAAAGACGGCTTCTCATCTGTTAGCGGCGCTAAGGAAAGTCACTCTCAAGTATTTCTTAGTTCAGATCAGCATATTTTGGCGCGATTCGATCTTAGCGACACACTCCGCCCTGAAGCAGCCGAGACAGTTAGAGCACTCGCTAAGCGCGGCTCAACCATCCATATATTGAGTGGCGACCAGCAATCTGCCGTGGAAAACATCGCTGAAAAACTGAGGATTGCGCATATAAACGCTGAGCAAAGCCCCGAAGACAAACTCGCCTACGTTAAAGCGTTACAAGACAAGGG
>NZ_LWFT01001051.1:0-2030 GCF_001635105.1 Oleiphilus sp. HI0079 | reverse complement strand
AGCCGATATATACGCGCCTGCATATCTCCCATCTTCAGAGTGAGAGCATCCAGAGTCTGCTTGCTGTCACGCTGCAATTCTCGCAATTCATGTTTTTGGTCATTGAGCGAGGAATCCCACGCCTCAATCACGACTCGATCGACCAAAGCATTTGGATCCGTTTTATAAAACTCTTTTGCGGCATAAGCGCCAAGAGCAACGAGCGCCAGAACAAAAACGAGCAACACGAAAAGTAGAATAGAAATAGCGTGCGAACCCAGCTTAATGCTGCGAGACTGTCCGTGGTGTTTGCCAACGAGAATAATGTTCATGCTTTGACTACGATTGATAATTTCATAGCTAGTAAGTATAACGCTTACAAAAGATTTAACCTAATTTGAGAAAACCGATTTCGCATGCCCCGTCAACCCCGCACAAAAAGACTTAGCGACATACTTAGTCACGAGCAAACAATTAGACGTTCTGGTGCGCTAAGGACACTTTTCTCCGGCGCAGCTTCCAGAGAATCGATCCATACCCGTTTTGAAGAATGCCTACCCGATCAACTTAAATGGCAATTCATCGTTGCAGGTTTGCAGCAAGGCTTGTTGACGTTGCATTGCGCCTCAGCAGCGCTGGCAACGCGCTTTCGGTTTGAAGAAGACCGGATTTTAAAAGCACTTCAAATGCGAATCGGGCAATCACAGGTAGCTGCGATCAAAGTCCAAATCAGGCCCAACTCAGTTCCGAAGCCAGCCACAAAGACAGGCAAAGTTACAAAAAAGAGAGCGGCTGGGAATCAAACGATCGACGAGCGACTGGAAGGAGTATTGGAGCGACTGGGTCGCCGCTCCGATGAGAACAAAGTTACGCTGCAAGTACCGGTTTCATATAGGAGATAGGGGCAGTGCTTGCATCTTCGTAGGTTTGAACTTCCCAAGCATCGGTTTCTTTGATCAACTTGCGTAAAAGCTTGTTATTCAGATCGTGACCGGATTTAAAGCCTTTAAACTCACCAACGAGTGAGTTGCCGAGCAGATATAGATCGCCGATTGCGTCGAGTATTTTGTGCTTGACGAACTCATCATCATAACGCAAACCGTCCTCGTTAAGCACCTTGTACTCATCAACAACAATCGCATTATCAACGCTGCCACCTAAGGCAAGATTCATTGCACGTAATCTTTCTATGTCTCGCATAAAACCAAAGGTTCTTGCTCGACTTACTTCCTTCACAAAGGAGGTGCTCGAAAAATCTATACACGCGTCTTGATTACGGTTCTTGAAAACTGGGTGATCAAAGTCGATCGAGAAGCCAACCTTAAAGCCATTAAATGGCACAAAAGTAGCGGTCTTCCCATCCTCTTCAACAGTGACTTCTCGCGTGATACGAATAAATTTCTTCGCAGCATCTTGTTCCTGAATTCCGGCGGATTGAATCAGGAACACGAACGGTCCGGCACTGCCATCCATTATTGGTACTTCTTCAGAGCTCAGTTCGATACGACAATTATCGATACCGAGACCTGCCATTGCAGACAACAAATGCTCAACGGTTGCCACCTTAACGCCATTTTTAACAAGCGTGGTCGACAGCATTGTTTCACCAACATTTTCTGCACGAGCTGCGATTTCAACATTTGGCTCAAGATCGGTTCTGATAAACACAATTCCAGAATCAATCGGTGCGGGTTTTAGGGTCAAATAAACCTTTTTCCCCGAGTGTAAGCCAACGCCTGTTGCGCGTATCGTGTTCTTTAATGTGCGTTGTCTAATCATAAGTATACTTCGCCAATTGTATGTACTGATAATTGGCCACTGGCCAAAAAACAGGCGCATACTAACAGATGGTACCTAGTTTCCCAAGCAGATTGTCTAACCTGTCACTAAGCAGTCATAAACCTTTACGATACTCAGTCAGCTTGTCTGCGAAGAAAAGCTGGAATATCCAAGTAATCAACACTTGGCGTTGGTTCAACGTCCTGGCGCACTGCAGCGCTGCCCTGCGAGTCGGCTGCAACAGCTCTTCGGCGACTAATCGCTGGTCTATC
>NZ_LWFT01001050.1:0-12188 GCF_001635105.1 Oleiphilus sp. HI0079 | reverse complement strand
GAACATCGATTACTGACCAGCCTTGAAACCTTGCTTACGTCCGAGGGCTTTCGTGTATCAACAGCGCTTGGAGGAATCAATGCGTGCGAAGCACTCAAGGCGAATGATTTTGATCTAGTTCTTCTCGATTTGAACATGCCCGATATCGACGGCCATCAGGTGATGGATTTCATTGCCGAGCATCAAATGGACCCAGCCGTTATTGTTGTTAGCGGAGAGTCGTCTTTTTCGGCTGTCAGCAAAGCGCTTCGTCGCGGCGCATATGACTATCTTCGCAAGCCTTACGACTCTGAGGAGTTGATCAACACCACCCGAAACTGCCTTCAAAAAGTGATGCTTGAGAAAGCGCATCACTCTATGCAAGCGCGGCTTCAAAAGTCTGAAGAGCTGCACCGTTACATAGTGAACAGCTCTCCAGATGTCGTATTTATGCTTGACCGCCAAGGTCGTTTCACCTTTCTCAATCGAAAAGTCGAAAGCCTATTGGGATACAGCAAGCAAGAACTACTCGGACAAAGCTATCAAGCGATCATTGAAGATGATGATATTGACCGCGCCAAGTATATCTTTGATATACAAGGTAAAAAACGTGATGGCGCCTGGAGTTCAGAGTTGCGGCTCAAAGTAAAAAAGAACGAACATTCTTCCCGACATTTCGAGATCACCTTCTTTCCAATCGAACGAAAAATCAAACAGAACGGTATCGATTCACTTCAGGTAGTTGGAACTTACGGGACTGCACGCGATATTACTGAACGCAAAGAAGCGGAAGAATTTATCAATTTTCAAGCGTATCACGACTTGTTAACACGCCTCCCAAATCGTTCCTTGTTCAAGGATCGTTTAAATCTCGCTTTGGCACAGGCAAAACGTAATAGCAAAGAACTCGCTGTCATGTTTCTGGATCTGGATCGATTTAAAGTGGTCAATGATTCCCTTGGTCATGCGATGGGAGACCGCCTTCTGCAAGCGGTTGCCCTGCGCCTAGATAATGTCATTCGAAAATGCGACACCTTATCGCGCTTCGGAGGAGACGAATTTACACTGCTCTTACCAAACGTAAATAGCGCAGAAGATGCACGCATCATCGCGAAAAAGGTCATTAATACCTTAAAAGAGCCCTTCCTACTTGGGGAGCACGAGGTGTTTGTCGGGGTCAGCATCGGAATTGCGATGTTCCCAGGAGCCGGAGAGAGCGTAGACCAGCTCATTCAAAACGCAGATGTCGCGATGTACCACGTCAAATCACGTGGTAAAGACGGCTATCAGTTCTTTAGCCATTCTATGGAAGTTGCCGACTCAAACCGCATCAAGCTTGAACGCGAAATACGCGGTGCCCTTGAGAACAACGAATTCAAAGTGTTCTACCAACCTCAGATGAGCGCTCAGAACAACGAAATCATTGGCGTTGAAGCACTCGTTCGATGGGAGCACCCTACTCGTGGTTTAGTATACCCAGGCGAATTTCTTCCCCTCGCTGAAGAGACGCGCATGATGCCTGACATCAGCGAATGGGTTCTCGATCAAGCATGCAAAGAAGTAGGTAGCTGGATTAGCAATGGACATCCAAACATTCGCCTTTCGGTTAACTTTTCCCCTTTACAGGTTGAACACCCGAAATTTGTTGAGCGCTTACTAAGTACATTGGAAGAAAATAGCTTCCCAGCGAGCAATCTTGAGGTTGAGATTACCGAAAACACAATCATGAACGATCTTGAGCAGATGACGAAAAAGCTTAACCGACTTTCCGAGCATGGCGTGACCATCGCCATCGACGATTTTGGCACCGGCTACTCATCACTTAATTATCTGAGTAAGCTTCCCATTCATACTTTGAAAGTCGACCAGAGCTTTGTCCGCGACATCGAGGACTCAATGGACGAGGCCTGCATCGTCAACGCGATTGTTAACATGGCACACGGCTTGAAGTTAAATATTGTTGCCGAAGGGGTTGAGACAGAAATCCAACTTAACTACTTACGGGAGCTAGGTTGCCAAGAAATCCAAGGGTTTTATTTTGGTCGCGCAGAACCAGGCCATGCCATTCTAAATCGCATCATTGACCACCCAAGAATGATCGCAATATAGGTCGCACGCCAAATTAGGACACAAAAAAAGCCTGCTCGGTGACCGACTGGCTTTTTTGTTTCTGTCCAACATCAAAATAAGCTCAAAAATCACCGACTAAGGCTTAGCTCGTCATCAACCACGACTAAAAGATACCGCTAAGGAAGTCTCTCAAAGTCTCGAGAGCTCAGCGTTCCGCATCCCAATTGTTTCCAATACATCCTGAAAGTGAAGTGAATTGGGAACAGCCCCAGTAAACAAAACCTGATGCCTTTCTTTCACTGCGCTTTCTTGATAAACACCTTGTTTACCTTTGACTACCGCTGCCCCATCAAAAAGATCTCTGACGCGGCGCGCCACCGCATCGCCGGAATCGACCCAAGCGACGCCTGGCATCAAGGACTTTAAGGCTTCTTTTAAAAACGGAAAGTGCGTACAACCAAGAACGATCGTATCGACGTTCTCAGTACTTTGCATAAAAGGATTGATAGCACCTTGCAGAACATTCATGTCCACACCCTCGCCATTCAGCAGCTTCTCTGCCTCTTCCACAAGTGCGTTTGAGCCAACCTTAAGCACAGAACATCCTGCCGCAAAATCCCTCACCAACGCATCTGTATAGTCTCGAGAGACCGTACCCGGGGTTGCTAACAGCCCAATCGCTTTCGACTTGGATTGTTGAACCGCAGGCTTGATCGCGGGCACCACACCAACGAACGGCATCTCAAAACGATCACGCAGCGTTGGCAGCACTAATGTACTCGCCGTATTACAGGCGACAATCACCAGATCAAAATGGAAGCGAGCATGGCATTGCGCAATCAGATCGCTTAGCCGAGCAATCAAAAACTGCTCGTCCTTTGTGCCATACGGAAAGAAAGTATCATCCGCTACATAGCGAATATGAAGTTGCGGACACAGCTGCAGCACAGAGCGGCAGATTGAGAGGCCGCCAACGCCCGAATCAAGAACGAGCACATTACCACAACATGCGCTTACCTGATCGTCCATCAACAAACCTCTCCAAGCATTGCCGTCACGTGCCGCTTATACGCTAGCCAAACGACGTTGACGCATACCCATGAACACAGCAAGAACACAAATCAAAAACGGAATTAATAAGATATTAATCAGTTTTAAGCGCGTCCCTAACGTTTCAATATCGCGATCAAGCTGATGCTGCACATCGCGAAGCTGCTTACGAATCTTCAGCTTCTCTTCCTGAAACTTAAGCAGCTCTGCTTCTTGCTCTTCTGAAAGCATAGAGACATCACTTGCGTCTCGCACCTGCTCTAGTTCGAGCAATTTCTCTTCGGTCGCCATTAACTGCTCTTCCAAAAGCTCTTGCTGAGCAAGAAAACGCTCTTCCGCGTCACGACGTAAAGCGTCAACGCGCTCGAATGGGCGGCTGTAACGTCCCTGACTCCGAATAGAAATTAACTCTGCCTGCCCTGAGAGGTTCTCTACCGAATTCAACAGGAAGGTTCCATTATCCGCCCACGGACTCACAATCTGCTGACCGAAAAAGCTCTGGACCTGCACCCACAAACGATCACTGAGCACATCAGTGTCAGCAACAAGCATCACATTAATTTGCTCCGACTCGGTAAGTTCTGGAGTAATGGTGCGCGTAACAATATCACTTTCAGCCTCACCCTCGGCTTTCGGCTCTGTGTCTTGTGACTCGCTGGCTACCGAATCTGTTGAAACTTCTTCAGTAAGCTCGACACCGTCAGGAAATGCCGTCTTCGCTGCTCCGGACACGCGCGCCGCCAAAGTATATGCCTCTTCAGTCGGAACAAATCCAGACATCAAGGTTGATGGATCATGCAGAGAAGCAAGCATATCGGCCGGCTTAAGCGCGCTTTGCTCAGAGCTTCGAATAATCGGTTCAAATTGACTGCTTGCGCCATCAATCGCGCTAAGATGGCCAGCAGAAGAAAAGTTCATACTCTCTAAACCAAAAAGCACAACATCATCTTGCTCAAACGCATCTGGACGAAGACTTAGTAACCCCAAATGACGAACCGGTTGGCCGCCCTGGCCAAGCGACACGACCATCGAATTGTCAAAGTCAGCGACGAATTGGCTCTCGTCAAACTGAACTCCCCAAGCCGTAAAAAGATTCTCAAGGCTCGATGACTGAACTGTTGGCATCCCGCCCATGCTTGCCATGGTTTCGATGAACGGATCAACAAACACAATGGCTTTTCCGCCACCAAGAACATATTGATCAATCGCAAATTCAAGCTGTTCTGAGATACTCTGAGGTGCGACAAGCAACAAAACGTCGATTCCATCAATGCTTATTGCATCGTCCTCAATCCACTCTAGATCAAAGTTATCATCGATGTACTGTAAGATAGCCCACTCCGGCTTTTGCTGACGCGTCATGAAGTCCATTCCACCCTTCATATCAACGCCCGAGTAGATGCCAATTTTAGGCAAACGCTCGCGCGATAAGGCCGAGATCAAACGCGTTAGATCGTATTCTAAAAATGCCTCTTTATCTGGCTGGATAAATGGAACCACTTCCTCGTTACCCGCTTCATTTTTGGCAACTAGACCAAAATAAATTTCATCGCCGCGCGCACCACCCGGAACACTTTGCAGGCCTGAGAGCGCAGCAGCGTCTTCCGCATCTGAAAACGGCTCTGGATCGATCTTGGTCACAGTGATCTTGCCATCACTTTTTGCCTCATATTCATTCAGCAGTTCTTCGACCCGCTTGGCATACGTTCTAAGTGCGGGAAGCTGCGACGTCGCCTTATCGGAAAAGTAGTAGTCAATCGTAACCGGCCTTTCCAGCTTGCCCAGAATACTCTCGGTGCCGTCTGAAAGGGTATAAAGTCCATTTTCAGAAAGATCTAATCGAGACCCAGTGATAAAAATCGATGATAGTACAATCACCGCGAATAATGCCGTAAAGACGGCAATTAACTTAAACGAGATTTGCTTCGTCATAGTAACTCCTAATCCGCCTTCTTAAGATCAATCACCAACGCTGTTGCATACAGCCAGGCGCCAATCATCGCAACAAAATATACAAGGTCACGAAGATCAATTACTCCGCGCGAGATCGCCGTAAAGTGGGTGAGGAAGCTCAAATTGGAAATACCATCAACAAGCCAAAGCGGAGCCCAGCCCGAAAAACTATCTTGTACGATAGGAAACCCGCTAACGACGAGCACAAAGCACACTACTAAGGTGAGAATGAACGCGATAATCTGATTTTTGCTCAATGCCGAAAGACACGAACCTACGGCCAGAAAACCACCAGCCATGAGCCATGCACCTAAATAAGCACCTAGAATCACGCCATTATCAGGGGCGCCGAGGTAATTCACAGTGATCCACAAAGGAAACGTCAAGGCCAATGCCAAACCGACAAACAACCAGGCCGCCAAAAACTTACCGAGAACAAGTTGCCACGTCGCGACTGGAAGCGTCATGATCAATTCAATCGTGCCACTACGACGCTCTTCTGACCAAAGGCGCATCGCAACTGACGGAATCAAAACCAGATACAACCAAGGAACAAAGTTAAAAAACGCGCTCAGGTCCGCCTGACCACGCTCGAAGAATTGCCCGATATAAAACGTAAACACACCCGACAACATTAGAAAAATAATGATAAAGATGTAGGCGACCGGCGTGGCAAAATAACTCGCCAGCTCTCGACCCAAAATGACTTTCAACGCACTCATCGAGCCACCTCCTGTCGTCCAGTAATCGTTCGAAAAACATCATCCAGCTTACCCTGCTCGACATGAAGCTCATCAATTTGGCAACCAGATGCATGCAATACATTATTCACTTGAGCAAGAATCGGTGTGCGATTTTCAGAAAGTACACGCAATCCACCATGCTCGGTGCGCTCTACCTTGCTTACGCCATCGATGTTTGAGAGCTTGTCGTGAAGAGAGTCATCTTCGCGCGCAAGGTGTATGTGCACGCTATTGTGGTATTCCGATTTCGCTGCCAATTCATCCGGCGTTCCATCAAACAAAATTCGACCTTCTGCCAGAATCATCGCGCGCGTACAAACAGCGCTCACTTCTTCAAGAATATGCGTCGAAACGATGACAATCTTGTCTTTCGAAAGATTGCGTATGAGTTCTCGCACCTGATGTTTCTGATTTGGATCCAATCCGTCAGTAGGCTCATCGAGAATCAATACTTTTGGGTCATGGAGAATCGCCTGCGCCAAGCCAAGGCGTCGCTGATAGCCTTTAGAAAGGGTTTCAACACGCTTGCTCAATACTTTTTCGAGCTCGACTTGGCGGACCACGCGTGCTACTCGCTCATCCAGCTCTGCACCAGAGTAGCCACGCACTTTGCCGACAAACTCAATAGAAGCCTTTACCGTCATATCGGCATATGCCGGAGCACCTTCTGGCAAGTAGCCAAGTTCACGCTTCGCCTCAACGGGGTTTTTCGCAACATCAAAGCCCATCATATCAATGGCGCCCGATGAGGGGTTCAAAAAGCCGGTTAGCATTTTCATGGTGGTAGATTTGCCAGCGCCGTTAGGTCCTAAAAATCCAAGTATTTCACCTGGTTGAACCGCAAACGAAACATCGTCTACTGCGCAGAAATCACCAAAATATTTAGAGAGATTTTTTACGCTGATCATTTTTTATCTTCGTTTCTACTTGTGAATGTTCGAAAGGACGATCGCATCCGCCAAATAGCAGACGCAAATCAAAGACTTATTACTAGTCGCGAAGACTATATGGGCGGGCATGAACGAGTTCAAGGGCGAAGCTCCAACCTTGCCACATGGTCATGTTGCAGTAGACACCAAGCTTACAGGCGTATCCTCAAATTAGCTTTACGAAGACCAAAACCAAGCACTAAACTAGGGCATCAATCACAAACAAAGAACTCTAAATGAGCCGTTTCTTCAAACTTTCAACGCTTCTTTTTACTCTCTGCAGAAAAATCCTATTTCTCTGGGTCCGCGCGGAAATAAAAGGCGCAGACCATGATGAGCTGAATCTTGACCCTGAAAAACCGGTCATTTACGTACTGCAATATCGCTCGTTCTCTGCACGACTCGTTCTTGAAAATTCGACGATAAAAAGCGCACTTCCCAGTTCGCAAACCAAACTTCCTCTCGGAAAAGGCTCTTTACGGCGTTCATTTTTCTTTTTATATGAGCCTTTAGGTCGCTTTTTCAAACGCAAGCAGCGCCCAACAGTGACAGGACGCCTCAAACAGCTGGTATCGCATGTCTCAGACGTAAATGACAATGACGTTCAGATCGTACCGGTTTCCATTTTCTGGGGCCGTGCACCAACGAAAGAAAAATCCTGGTTACAACTATTACTAACTGACAACTGGTCCGTTGCAAGCCCATTACGACATGCGCTGATTATTCTGCTTCACGGCCGCAGAACCTACGTCCAATTCAGCAAACCGATCTCACTTAATGAGCTTTACCACGACAGTGAACAAGATGCCAAACGCACTGAGCGAATGGCGGCACGGATTTTACGCGTGCACTTTAGAAGAGTAAGACAAACCGTTATCGGTCCAAACTTGAGTCATCGTCAAACCCTTGTGCAGTCTATTGTCTCTTCTCCAAGCATCAAGGAAGCTATTGCCAAGGAAGCAGAAGAGTCCGGAAAATCACCTCAGGAATTGCGCCAGCAAGCCCTCAAATATGGCGATGAGATCGCTGCAAACTTACAAATATCCACCGTCCACTTTCTAGAACGTCTGTTAAATCAGCTTTGGAACAAGATCTACAAGGGCATCGATGCGAAGAATATAGATGTCGTTCGAGAGATCACGAAAGACCACGCCGTGGTGTATGTGCCCTGTCATAGAAGCCATATCGACTATCTCCTTCTCTCTTCCCTTTTGTTCGCAGAAGGCATCATGGTTCCACATATTGCTGCCGGCATTAACCTTAACCTCCCCGTTGTAGGGAGCATACTGCGCCGCGGTGGCGCATTCTTTATGCGTCGCAGCTTTAAGGGCAACCGTCTTTACGCTGCGGTATTCTCAGAATACATTCATATCATGTTTAAGCGAGGATACTCGATCGAGTACTTTGTCGAGGGCGGCCGAAGCCGAACGGGCAGAACACTTCCTCCTAAAGCAGGCATGGTTGCCATGACCGTAACGAGTTATTTGAAGGATCAACAGAAGCCGATTGCTTTCATTCCGGTTTACTGCGGCTATGAAAAAGTCCTTGAGGGCGGCACCTACATGGGCGAGCTTCGCGGCAATGAAAAGAAAAAAGAGTCTGTTTTTGGATTATTTAAGTCACTGAAAAACCTAAGAAAATCATTCGGAAAAGTCGGTTTGAATTTCGGGGAGCCCATCATACTGGACACATACTTAAGCGACGCCCAAAGCTCCTGGAAAGAAGATATCAAAAGCATCAAAAATCTAGACGAAGAGAAACCAGAGTGGTTCAGCGACGTTGTGAGCAACTTAGCCAAGGAAATCGCCGTTCGCATTAATTCAAGCGCCGCAGTTAACCCCGTCAGCTTAACTGCGACCGTGCTTCTGTCGACTCATCGCCAAGCCATGGATGCCAATGAGCTGGCGCATCTGAACACGTTTTTCGCCGGCTTGCTCCGCAAACTCCCCTATTCAGATCATGTTTCTTTTCCTGAAGGTGATGGCGAGGAGTGGATTCAATATACCGAAGAAATGGGCTTATTGAGCCGTCAGAAAAATGAGCTAGGCGACATCATTACCCTGAGCGATCGAAATGCCGTTTTATTGACCTACAACCGCAATAACACACTCCATCTGTTTGCTGTGCCGGCGTTAATTGCCTGCATTATTCGCAACAACCCAAGCATGAGCAAGGTCGAGATCCATCGTATTTTTCGTTCGGTTTATTCCTACATTAGAGCCGAATTGTTCCTACAGTGGAATAGCTCTGAAATCGACGAGATTTTTGAAGAATGGCTCAATGTTATGGCCGAAAGCCAACTTCTCAAGATTGAAGACAACCATGTCCGCCGCCCTATAATTGGCTCATCAGACTACATAAAGCTTTCAACTCTGGCGAGCTTCATTATGCCAACGCTTGAACGCTATTACATCGTGATCGCGATTCTCACGCGCAAAGAAAGCGGGTCGATGACGGCTCAAGAGCTTGAGCAACTAAGTACTCTGATGGCAGAGCGTATGTCGATATTGTTTGGGCTAAATGCGCCAGAGTTTTTCGATAAAACCTTGTTCCGAAACTTTATCGCCGTACTCAAAGACAAGCAAATACTTCAAGAAGACGACGAAGAGAAGCTGAAATACAGCGAGCTTGTTCTCAAAGCCGCGGAAGACTCAATGCTGGTTCTCAATGCTGAGCTCAGACAGGCGATCTTGCAAGTCACTTCCGGCCACTAACAAGCACTTGGCTGAAGCTCAGCTATTTGCGGAAAGATCCTCTAATCGCCGGATCGTATAGATATCGTATCGAGAGCTCTTACCCTCAAGAATAAGTGAGGGCTTGGGGCCCTGTATCGCCTCCCCCTTACGAGGGCGCTTCACCACTACCCGGTAGCGCGCCTTCTTTAAGGCTTCCTCGAGTAGCAAATAATCATCCTCATTCTGTCCGACGATATCATGAAACGCGCGCATCTCTTTTTTAACAGCAGCCGACTTGCCCTGCTCGGGGTACATGGGGTCTAAATAGATAACATCAGCGACTAATTCAGAAGACTCTCTGAGATAATCTAGCGCATCACCAAAACGCAAGTTCATGCGATGCGCCGTATGAGCAATTGAAAGATCATGCGCAGCTTTCGCCTGCTCTATCGCAAAACCCAAAAGCGCCTCTACGGCCGGCACTCGCTCAAACAAGTCAACCTTACAGCCGAGCGTAGCAAGAACAAATGCGTCACGACCTAACCCCGCGGTGACATCCAAAACATGAGGATAGACTCCCTTATTCAAACCCACAGCTTTGGCAATCAACTGCCCCTTGCCACCACCATGACGCATGCGATGCAGGTTTTTACCTTCAACAAACGAGGCGTTAATTGGCCCGGGCGCGGCCTTACCTGTTTGATGTAAAGTAAGCGCATTATCGCCGAAAACGAGAAAGTAATCGGCGACAAACGGATCAATATCCTGGGCGATGGACATAGAATGGAGTCGCGCGAGCGATTCGGCTTTCATGCGCATTTCTGATGAACAAGAAGGGCTTACTACAAGCGCCAGTTTATCAGGCTTGGCTGTATTCGAAACCGGCATTACTTGCGATTAAACATAAACATCTATTCCAAGCAGCTCGCCACCGTCAAAGGAACGACTAGCTTCTTCAGTTTCCTGATACTGCTGAATAGCTTCTTTACTTTTGAGAGAAAGGTTTTCTGTACGATTTAAGGCTTCAAGACGCTCAACCTGCTTCACTTCTCCAAGACGCATTAACTCCTGAACGGGCACTCGTGCCTGCTGCTCCTGCGAAGGACGCTCTAGATCTTGCTGAGCCTGTTTCTGCGACTGCTTTTGGTCCGAAGCCGGAGACTGCAGGACGGACAAGTTGTTTAACGGGTTGCCGATTAGCATGGCGCAAATGCCTTATCTCTGATATGAAAGCAGTGTAATGTATAGACTAGCTATGCGGCAACCGCCAATAAAAGCAAAACTGCCCCGAGACTTAAGCGATACACAACAAATGGCATAAAACCAATGCGCTCCAAAAAGCGCAGGAAAAAATGGATACATACAAAAGCACTAATGAAAGCCACCATCGTAGCGAAAGCGATCAGCTGCAACTGCGCATCTGTCCCCGTCTCAAGTAATTCTTTGGTCTTAAGACCTCCCGCTGCAGCGATCAAAGGCACCGAGAGAAGAAATGAAAATCGCGCAGCCGCATCGCGAGTAAGGCCAAGCAACAACGCGGCTGTCATTGTAATTCCAGAGCGTGATGTTCCGGGAATCAACGCAAATGCTTGAGAAACACCAATAAGAACGGCGGTTTTCAAATCTATATTATCAAGCACACGATTACGCGCTCCGTGACTATCCGAAAACCATAACAGCAAGCCAAAAACAATCGTAGTTGTCGCAATGACCAGCGTTGAACGAAGATGCTCTGAAATGAAATCATTGAACATCAAGCCAGCAAGTCCGGCAGGAATCGTTGCAAGTACGATCAGCCATGCAAGACGAGCATGCTGCTTCGATTGTTCCTGAACGCGAGACGGTCCAAGCAAAGACATGAACCACGCTTTGGCAAGTAAAATGAGATCCTCACGAAAGTACAAAACAATTGCCAATAACGTGCCGACATGTACGGCAACGTCAAATGCGAGCCCTTGATCCTCCCACCCCAGCACTTGTGATGGGAGAATTAGGTGCGCAGAGCTTGAAATAGGTAAAAACTCGGTGAGTCCCTGAACAAGAGCAAGGACAAAGGCTTCAAACCAGCCCATATTAGTAATCCTGTTGGCATTTATTTATTGAGATGTATGTGTTTTTCTCGCTGCAAGCTCTTTGCGCTTACCAAAGCATGATTCTTCGTGCTTTGTGGCTAGTCTCGGCCCGGTAACTTCTTCCAAGCTACTTCATCGCGCACATATACGGGTGAGGCATCTTTCGCCTCCACTGCTAGGCCATCAGCAAAGGCCAACACAGCCAGAGACGCAATTGCGTGCGCAGGATGCTCAGGACCGCTCTCGATTCGAGGCCATCTACTTATCGCATCCATACGATCAACGTAAGCCAAACCATTTCCGATAACGGGCATCTCATCTTGCTCCTGAAGCAATTCAGAAACCATCTCTGGTTTATCAACGCGCTCCGACCCTAACAGCTCAGGCATTGCGTTTTCACCTCGAGTAAACACAGCCCAATAGACCTCATCCATTCGAGCGTCGATCAACACCAAACAGTTTTGCGCCTCGGAATGACTTAAAAACACATGCACCGCGAGTGCTTGTAGATTTGATACAGGAACAACCGGCAGATCTTGTCCAAATGCCAAACCCTGAACAAATCCAGACGCGATCCGAAGCCCGGTAAACGATCCTGGACCTCGACCAAACGCCAGCGCATCCATGTCCGAAAGAAGCAGACCTGATTGACCCAGAAGCTCCTGGACCATTGGCAGCAAGCGTTGCGCATGACTTCTAGGCGCATACTCACTTAAG
>NZ_LWFT01001049.1:0-582 GCF_001635105.1 Oleiphilus sp. HI0079 | reverse complement strand
AGCGCTTGTTAGAGGCGATTAGCCACTTTCTGCCCGCTCTTCTTGCCTTTATAAGACACCGCAGCACGAAACGATTTTTGGCAGAAGCTGATATCGTTTTCGTATCGACCTTGCTATTCGGCATTCTAAGTAGCGTTTTTCTGTTTGCTTCGTTAATTTCATTCGCCCTTGAGGCGCACCCAATTCAAATCTGGTCATTCTTTAGTGGTTTGATCATCGCGTCAGCTATTTTGATCGGTTTTGAAATAAAAGCATGGCCTGCAAGCAGATTCATCATGCTTGGCGTGGGTGTCGTTGTTGCGGTGCTATTGGGTAGTTCTAGTTTGTTCAGTCTCCCACATACGTTCACAGGCGCTTTTCTCTCAGGAGCGATTGCCATTTGTGCGATGATTTTGCCTGGGATTTCTGGCAGCTTTTTGTTACTTCTAATCGGAACCTATAGCTACATTATAGGCTCGATCAAAAATGTAGACCTAGCAGTGTTATCTGTATTTGCGCTTGGCTGTTGTCTAAGCTTACTTTTTGTAGCGAGGCTTATTTCATGGATGCTTGAGCGCTATAAAGGTATGACTCTGTGTTTTT
>NZ_LWFT01001048.1:0-631 GCF_001635105.1 Oleiphilus sp. HI0079 | reverse complement strand
CGCCTTGATCAACCCAACGAACAACATAGCCAAGAATACCCTGACAGTTGTTGTCTAACTGGATCAAAAAGACGCATTGACTGCGGAACAGATCCAGAACGAGTTAGACAACAACTGTCAGGGTATTCTTGGCTATGTTGTTCGTTGGGTTGATCAAGGCGTTGGTTGTTCAAAAGTGCCTGATATCAACAACGTAGGCTTAATGGAAGATCGCGCAACTTTGCGTATTTCTTCTCAGCACGTTGCGAATTGGTTGGAGCATGGTGTTTGCACGAAGGAGCAGGTTGAAGCTAGCTTGCAGCGTATGGCTGCCATTGTTGATGGTCAGAATGCGGGTGATCCAGCTTACATTAATATGGCTCCAGACTTTAACAGCATTGCGTTTCAGGCGGCTTCGGACTTGATTTTCAAAGGCAAAGAGCAACCTAGTGGTTACACTGAGCCTCTACTTCACGCATATCGTTTGAAGTTTAAAGCAGCGCAATAAGTTAGCACTGCCCAACAATAAAAACCGCGCATCTCTCATAGAGATGCGCGGTTTTTTCGTTTTAGCTAGGGTCATCTTATCGGCTTAGAGTCTACTTAGAATTTGTGTGTCTGAGGACCTGTCTTGTTCGCTAAATGGCGAGGC
>NZ_LWFT01001047.1:0-658 GCF_001635105.1 Oleiphilus sp. HI0079 | reverse complement strand
AGCTTGAATATCATGGAAGCGATCAGGGTCCAACAAACGTAAGCGCGCAAAGTGGCTCTCCAACCCTGCTTGCTCGGGCGTTGCCGTCAGCAGCAACACACCGCGACTTGCCTGCGCAATGCTTTCTACACAGCGATACTCTTCACTGACATGCTCTGTAGACCATTCAAGATGATGCGCTTCGTCAACCACAAAAAGATCCCACGCAGCCTCACTCGCATAGCGACGCAATTGCTCGCTGTTAGTAAGCGCTGACAAATCACAAAGAACTAGCTGTTCTGATTCAAACGGATTATCGATACCCTCTTCAATCAGCGAGTCACAGCGGTCTTGATCAAAGATAGAGAAGCGCAGATTAAACCGGCGCAACATCTCGACCAACCACTGGTGAATAAGGGTAGAGGGAACACAAATCAGAACACGTGAGCTAAGTCCTCGCTGCAGCTGAGCATGAATGATCATGCCAGCCTCGATCGTCTTACCAAGTCCCACTTCATCAGCAAGAAGAACACGCGGTGCAAAACGCTCAGCGACGCTACGCGCGATATACAATTGGTGCGCCAATAAACTCGTTCTGGAACCGAGCAAGCCCCGAATACCGGCCTTTTGCATGGCGTGACTGTGTTGCAAGGTCTCATAACGCAAACGGAACGCACGA
>NZ_LWFT01001046.1:0-854 GCF_001635105.1 Oleiphilus sp. HI0079 | reverse complement strand
ACCTTGCTGGATGTTCCTGTAGATCTTTCGGATGATATGTCGTTTGAAACCTTAAAGGCTGAGGCTCGGTTTACTTTCACTAACCCTCTGTCTGCGGATTCGGATAATGACCTGATTTCTGATGGTTTAGAAGATTATGACCAGGATTACGCGTCAAATCTCCAAGAGGCTGAACTTACCGAAGCTAGCTCAGTGAACCCAAACTCTGATTTGAATCTTGGTGTAGCAGGTTCGGATGGATTGTTGGACGGTGTTGAGCTCAACATTCTGTTAACTGAACCGAATAATCAAGATTCGGATTCTGATGGGATTAAAGATGGTGCGGAACTCTCTACAGTGTTCGTTGATGCGGTAGCGGCAAACGCGGCTTCGAATCCAAGAGTTGTCGTATCTCTCAACGATTGTTTGGCGAATGAAACAGGTATAGAGAGCGCGGGTAAAGCGTATTGTTTTGACGTGCAATTTGTTTCATACCCAACGCTTACCGATAGTGATTTTGACGGCGCAGATGACGATGTTGATTATTACCCTCTAGACCCCGGTTGTGTAACTCAATCACAGGGCTTTGATAGAGTTGATCGACATCAGTGTTTCTCGACATGGATGAGTGAGCAAGATCAGGGAGCTAAGCTTGCATCAATTGATAGTGGAACTCAGCAGTTGGCATTATTTAACGGTGATTGGGACTCCGTTGTTCGTTATGATCTTTCTGCGAAAGAGTACTTAAAGGAACTGGATGTAAGCTCTGACGCTGCCGATTTTGTCGTATATGAAGCGATTAGCGATAAGATGCTCTTCATTGATAAGACGGGCCAGTTGCGTTCGGTTTCATTGGCGTCACCGAACACAATCGA
>NZ_LWFT01001045.1:0-710 GCF_001635105.1 Oleiphilus sp. HI0079 | reverse complement strand
TTGTAGCTCTGAGACTGTGAACGTTCCGACTGAGCTAACCGATATTGACGACCCTGTAGATCTTGAAGAACTATGGGATGCCGATTCAGGAACGGGTGACAATGAACTTCAGCTTCAGTTGGAACCTTTCGTTAGCGGCCCTTTGGTCTTTACTGTCGATATTGAAGGAAATGTTCAAGCGCGTTCAACCGAAACCGGTAAACTTCAGTGGGAGAAAGACCTAGATCAGCGTGTTAGTGGTGGTGTTTCGGGAGACAGTCAACGAATCTATGTGACGAGTTTTCAGGGAGAAATCATTGCACTGTCTCGTGAGGACGGGACAGAGTTATGGCGTTCACGTTTAAGCTCGGAAGCCTTAAGTGTTGCGGCTAGTGACGGTGCAACAGTTGTCGTCCATTCAAGTGACGGACGTATCTTTGCCTTTAATACAGCCAGCGGTGAGCAGCGTTGGAGGTATGACAGTGACACGCCCGCATTGTCTCTTCGGGGAACTTCTGCCCCCATGATTTTTGAAAACTCTGTGTTGATCGGGTTGGCAAATGGAGAACTTGTCTCGTTAGATCTTTCTGATGGTCGCATGCGGTGGGATGTGTCGCTGGGGCAGCCTTCAGGCCGAACGGAGTTAGAACGTCTTGTTGATGCTGACGGCAATTATGTAGAACTTTATGGTTCCGTCTTCGCAGCAGCCTTTCAAGGCGATATTAAGGCAA
>NZ_LWFT01001044.1:0-895 GCF_001635105.1 Oleiphilus sp. HI0079 | reverse complement strand
CAAGCTGTGCGTCGTCCTGATGAAATGCTCGAAGAGATGTTGCGACTAGGTAAGCAAGGTATCGTGACTTTCCCAAATTTTGGCCACTGGCGCTGTAGGCAGTACTTGCTCTTCAATGGGAAAATGCCGATGTCGAAAACCTTGCCGCATACTTGGTTTAACACGCCGAATATCCACCTTTGCACATTTAAAGATTTTGAAATTTTGTGCGACCAAAAAGGCATTCGTATCGTAAACCGTTTAGTGGTGAACGCAGACTTTCGCGAGAAAAGTTTAGCGCGAATATGGCCAAACTTGTTGGCTGAGTTTGCCGTGTATCGTATCGAACGAAGATAATCTGGAGAAAACGGTCATGTTATCGAGAAATCATTGGATTCACGTCTGTTTGTTTATGCTTGGTATGCTGATGGCCGCCGACTCCTATGCCGAGCAGAAGAAGGTTTTTGCGGCGCCGGATGGCACCGAATATGAGGTGCATTACATCGCGTTCAACAGCACTTTCCTCCAGCCGGAGGTGGCTAGACAGTATGATTTGACGCGCAGCAAGGCGTTGGGTGTTGTTAATGTGAGCGTGCTCAAAGTAAACGAAAATGGGGTGAGAGAAGCGGTTGGTGCCATCGTTAATATGAATGCCAAAAACGACATCCAGCAGGTGCAGCATTTGAGTATGCAGCAGGTTATCGAAGGCAAGGCAATTTATTACATTGCGCAGTTGCAGTATCGGGAAGGCGAGATATTGACGTTTGATATCTCAGTATTTCCTCAAGGGGTTTCAGATCCGTTCAGGCTACGATTCAGCCACAATTTCTATAATGATTGAGCCAAAGATGGACATTGTTCTAGCAAGTGGAAACGCGGGAAAACTCAGAGAGATTGCCGCGCTGCTTGAAGGCCG
>NZ_LWFT01001043.1:0-1006 GCF_001635105.1 Oleiphilus sp. HI0079 | reverse complement strand
TACCCTCGAAAACACCTGTATCTGGATTCCATTGATACGATTCTTCTAGCTCCCAATAGTCGCTAAAAATGTCTCCCTCTTGCCCTGTCGGATCCTCATCGGTATACGTCTCACTATTACTTAGCGTTGTCGTCGCAAGATTGAAAGAATAAGTCCAGCTCTCACCGAGATCTTCCTCTTCTGCATTATTGTTGCTATCTAAAACCGTCGCAGTAACCGTATTCCCCTGCCTAACAAGCTCTACCGTGGCCGTTTCAATGTCTCCAACTTGTCGATCTCGGCCTGCGTCACATTGCATAGTTGAAGAGCCACCATTCAAGCTAAAGAATTCTCCTTGAGAATAATTGGTGAGTGTTTCCACCCATGCAACCTCGATCAAGATTGGCTCGTATGACGGCATTGGAGCACGCTCAAAATTAAATTGCTCATCCTCAGAGATGGAGCCATTGTTATTATCGTCCACTTCTATCGTAAGCGTATCTCCGGCTACTTGAGCAAAAATATCAACCTGTCCAATAGAGTCTGTAAGGCCCGTATCGTCATTTCCATCAAAGGTAATTGAAGCAGTAAGTTCGCCAGTTTGAGGGTTAATCGAGTAGGTCCCCCATTCCATCCCACTCACTTCATTAGGGTTTTCAGGGTTTAAAGGAGCAACTTCGTCTATTTCGAGATGCGCATAGGTACCGTTGTCAAAAAACACGAATGCTAATAGCTCATTCGTTGTCTCAGTATTGATCCTGAAACTCGAGAACTCACAGCTTCGATTACCTTTGACGGAAACTTCGATACCGGCCTTACAGACTCTATCGGGCAAGTTGATATTTTTGCTCGAGTTGATGGCAATACACTTACCATTCAAGTTGATGATAATGATAGTGGCACCATTGAAGAAGGCGAAGCAACAGATTTCACTCGTTCATCTAACGCCGGTATCCTCGGCGCTTGGACCAATACTGAGACAACGAATGAGCTATTAGCATTCGTGTTTTTTGACAACGGTACCTAT
>NZ_LWFT01001042.1:0-1177 GCF_001635105.1 Oleiphilus sp. HI0079 | reverse complement strand
TGCATAGCGTAATGAATCTGATCACTACTAAACCCTCGACTGTACAAAAACCGCTGTTGTTTGGCGCGTAACTTTTGATCATCACCAGGATCATCCAGCCCGAAGCGCCGCTCTCTCACTTGTCGAGCCAACTCAAACCAATCGATATCACATGCCTCAAAAGACAAAGAGACTAACTCGCTATCAACACGTTGCAACTGCAACTCCTGACGCACACGCGCAGGGCCTTGCCCTTTTGCAGAACGCGACCGAATCAACATATCGACATAACGCTGCTCGGACAAATACCCAAGTTCAATCAATTGAGTCGTGATTTCATCAAGCAGCCTCGGATCAACATCCGGAGCGTGACGGCGGAGCTTTTCGCTGAGTTCATGTACCGAATGATCCCGTCTTGATAGCAAATCAAGCGCTTTGCTCTTCAAATCAGTGACCAAGGTTTTGTCTTCAGATTCTTCCACTACATTGCTCTTAAAGTGATGAAATTAGGGCTTTTAAATAAACGCTTCTTTGCACACAAATTCAAGGGTAAACTAATTAACTTGCCGCGCAAAAACATGATAAGAATACGCGCACTCCAAGAACAAATACTATCGCGAAACCACTATGGCTCGCGTTCGAAAAAGCAGGGACCCTCATGGCCAGTTTTTTATCAAAGCTTTTTAAGCCCAAGTGGCAACACGCCTCATCAGAAGTACGCAAAAATGCTATTGCAGACCTGAATTCAGCCAACAACGAAGAGCAACAGACGCTCGTCCAGCTTATGCTCAATGATGCGGCAGCAGATGTTCGTATTGCTGCGCTTAAACGACTCTCAGACCCAGCAACGATTATCAAGCACTACGCTTCCTTAAAAGAAGAAGACAAATCGCAAGCGCTTGAAATCACAGCAGAACAAATCAAGCAGTTAGGGCTAAGTCTGTTTGATTTAATTCAAAACGACCAACTATTGGCTGAAATTATCATTGCCTCCGAGTCGCAAAATGACTTTATGAACGGTTTAGCTCGCTTGCAAGATGAGCAAGCCCTTCTGGCAATCGCAAGCAAAGCGAACCTTAGCCGCGTGCGCCAAGCTGCGACCGAACTCATCGAAACGGAACAAAACCTTCAACAGGTCATTGATGTTGCGCGCTCAAAAGACAAAAACGTTTTCCAAATTGCCAAAGCGAAGCTAAGC
>NZ_LWFT01001041.1:0-1009 GCF_001635105.1 Oleiphilus sp. HI0079 | reverse complement strand
GAGGAGCTTGATCATCGTGTTTTGTCGACGATGGCCGAAGTTTGGAGCAAAATCCGAATCAATGGTGCGTTCGTTTATCGGATCAGTTGTCTTGAATCGACTACGGAAATTGCCCAGCAGTTAGCCGATTTAGGCGTCATTTCTTCGACTCAAAGCATGAGCCATACCAAGGCTACTGGCAGAGTCTCGTTATATTTAAATCAGGGTGCTTTGAGCGCCCTCCTGATGGAGCAGTCGTCACCGCTCGATTTTCATAGAGCGTGGTTTGAGTCTCTTATTCAGGAAAATGCATTGAGTAGCGAACAGATTCATGAACTTCTGCACGGAGAGGTGGACGATGAATTTACGCAAGGGAAAATTGTCTGTAGTTGTTTCAAGGTTGGAGAGAAGGCCATTCATGATGCCATAGAAACCAAGCAATGTGACTCTGTAGAGTCGCTTGGCGATGCGCTTAAGTGTGGAACCAATTGTGGATCGTGTAAGCCGGAATTGAAGAAAATACTGGCGAAGCGTGACGTAAAAATGGTGTCGTTGCAGCCTGAGGAGGTTTTGGTATGAGCGCACTAACAGCAAGCATTATTTTGCGTGTTAAAGATGTATTCGCGCAGGCGCGCCTCGGTGTGTTTCAGAGAGTCAGTTCATCGACTTCGGGTACGAATTTATCTGATGCTAGCAACCAAGGGATAGGCCAGCGCGCATCCGACGGATGTGTACATTTGATTGGTGCCGGCCCTGGTGATGCAGAGCTGTTGACCATCAAAGCATACAAAGCGATTCAGCAGGCCGAAGTCATTCTTTACGATGCTCTTGTTGGAGAGGATGTGGTTGCGATGTTTCCGGCATCAGCACAAAAGATGTATGTGGGTAAGCGCTACGGTCAGCACTCGATGACACAACCAGAGATCTGTAGGGTGCTTCTGGAGCTTGCTCAATCCGGTAAGCGGGTAGTTCGACTTAAAGGAGGAGATCCGGCGATATTTGCTCGTGCGGGTGAAGAGTGTGCCCTACT
>NZ_LWFT01001040.1:0-726 GCF_001635105.1 Oleiphilus sp. HI0079 | reverse complement strand
GCCTCTGGAATATTTATTTGCTCAATGCCCGGAATGTTGCCAATTGAGAACGTGAGTTTGTCTGCGTCGCGACTCAGTGCTAGATCATCCCCAATATAAGAAAAATCAAAATTGCCTTCAGGCGGACGATAGCGCTCGTCTTCAAGAATGTCTGCGACAGGGATTGTTGTAAGCTCTTGATAGGTTGGTACATCTACCACAGGTTCTGATTCAAAAGCCGCATCGACGGTCGAGTTTCTAAGAAGTTCGTCATCCAGCTCCACGGCGTTAGCGAGCCCTGTTTGGGACTCTTCAGCTTCGATCAGAAGTTCTGAGTCTGTGTCTTCGCCTTCGTACGGGGCGATTGTGACGCTGGAAACCGTTTTTTGCTCACTTAGGCTTTGTTTTCGAGGCGTGATGATGATGGTCGAGTCTTCGATATAGGTTTCAGTGAGCTCAGAGCTGCTAAGTGATTTCACTTCAGCTTGTAACGGTGCGACAAATAAAGCGAGCCCTAGCGTAAAACCCAGAACTGAAAACGTATCGTAAGAATGAATACGTTTTGAAAGGTGTTGTTTCATAATCATCATACTTCCCAAATATGCCATGTCAGTATTTACCTAGAAGCAGGTTATTGCAAGTTGGGCGTGTGATTAGTCAAACATAAATTGCAGCTTTGTGCTGTAATTACGGCTAAAGGCGAGAGCCAGTTACCAGAGCTGAAAACGGTCATTGGAGAGACGATAT
>NZ_LWFT01001039.1:0-12531 GCF_001635105.1 Oleiphilus sp. HI0079 | reverse complement strand
GTCGCGGGTAACATGAACTGCATTCCTCCGGTTGCAGGCTTTTTAGAAGGTTTACGCACGGTCTGCGATGAATATAAAACCGTATTGATCTTTGATGAAGTGATGACCGGTTTCCGAGTTTCTCTCGCAGGCGCCCAAGGTCACTTTAAAGTAACGCCCGATCTCACCACGTTAGGAAAAGTGATCGGTGGCGGATTACCCGTTGGGGCCTTCGGCGGTCGTGCCGACATCATGGATTACATTGCGCCCACTGGCCCGGTCTATCAGGCAGGTACCCTGTCGGGCAATCCGCTCGCGATGGCAGCCGGCTTGACCATGCTTAACGAAATCAGCGAAGAAGGGTTCTATGACAGATTAATCGCTCAAACGACACGTCTTGTGGATGGCCTTCGCAAGGCTGCTGAAGAAACCGGCACTTCGATGAGCTTCAATCAAGCGGGATCGATGTTTGGATTTTTCTTCACGACAGAGCAACAAATCAACTTCTATGAACAAGTTGTTGAGTGTGATTTAGATAAGTTCCAACACTTCTACCACGGAATGCTTGAAGAAGGGGTATACCTGGCCCCATCGGCATTTGAAGCAGGATTCGTTTCCAGCACACATTCAGATGACGTCATTGATGCCACCATCGCAGCCGCGAAAAAAGTAATGGCAAGCTTGTAAGCTCCAATCAACAGAGTGAACGAGACGTCGCATTAAAGAAAACGCTCAAGCACCGAGTTGAGGAAAAGGAAGCCTCGCTCGGTTAATTGAATACGCGTTGAATGCATCAAACCTTCGGAGCGTAGGTCTTTGAGTACAGCCTCTACGTCCTTCAAGCCAAGCTGAGTTACATCTTCAAAAAGCGACTCTTCAACCCCGTTCTTCAAGCGCAAAGCATTCATCATGAACTCGAAGCTTTGAGCTTCAGGCTCAATTGCTTCCTCGCCAACGCGATAGGTCACTCGATCCGCCATGTAGGCTTCAGGCATGCGAGACTTCCTATGTCGGAGTAAGTGCCCACTATCAATTAATGTGACTTTTGAGTGGGCTCCTGCCCCAAGACCAATGTAGTCTCCGAAACGCCAATAATTCATGTTATGGCGAGCCTGTCGCCCGCTCTGTGCAAACGCGGACACTTCATATTGCCCATAGCCATGATCGGCTAACAAGCGCCCTCCCTGCTCGAGAATCCCCCACAGCAACTCATCATTTGGTAGAGCTGGCGGCCTAGAAAAAAACTCGGTATTCGGCTCTATCGTCAGCTGATACCAACTTATGTGATTGGGTTGAAGTGCAAATGCCTGCTCTAGGTCATTCATCGCGAGTTCAATGCTCTGATCCGGCAATCCATGCATCAAATCCAAGTTAAAATTATCAATGCCAGAATCACGAATCGCGTTGACCGCCTTATAAATATGGTCAGAGCGATGAATACGCCCCAGGGCTTCGAGCTGTGGATTTTGAAAGCTCTGAACACCCAGAGAAATTCTGTTGATACCAGCCTTGGCATACGTTTTAAAATGTTCGGCATCACTAGCGCCGGGATTGGCTTCGAGCGTGATTTCTATATCAGGCTCAAATCGCAAATGGGCACGCAGTGCATCAAATAGTTTTAGATAGAAGTCGCCCGTCATTAAGCTTGGCGTGCCACCGCCAAAGAAAATACTGCTGATTGCTCTCCCCTGAATATATACCAGCTCTTGCTTGAGATCTTTGATCAAAGACTGAAGATAGGCCTCTTCAGGCAAGTCGGTTCTGGCATGGGAATTAAAATCGCAGTAGGGGCACTTCTTTACACACCAAGGAAGGTGTATGTATAAACTCAGAGGGGGAAGACGCAAATGTGCTCCTAAGTCGGGCTGTTGAGTGCAGGCAGCATCTCACTTAACTGCTTTAAAGCTTTACCACGGTGACTAATCGCTGACTTTCGCTCTCGCGTTAGATCGGCTGCGGTGCAGTTTAATTCTGGAATCCAAAAAACCGGATCATAGCCAAACCCTTCTTCTCCTGAAGGCTGCTCAGCGATAACCCCTTCCCAAACTCCATGGCAAACGACTGGTGTGGGGTCTAGAGGGTGTCGCACGAACACCAGTACACAATGGAACGTCGCTTGCCGCTGTTCGACTGGCACCCCTTTTAAGTTTTCAAGCAGCAGATCAATATTGCTTTGGTCCGTCGCATCTGAGCCGCTATATCGAGCAGAATAAATACCTGGCGCACCTTGCAGAGCATCGACCGCCAAACCGGAATCATCCGCAAGGGCAGGCTTACCGCTCTCTGAGGAGGCATGTCGCGCCTTTAAAATCGCGTTTTCGATAAAGCTTAGGCCTGTTTCTTCCGCACTCTTAATACCCAACTCAGCTTGCGATATAAGATGGAGCCTACGGCCTTCAAGAAGCGCGGCAATCTCTCTGAGTTTTCCCGCGTTTCCACTTGCTAGAACAATGTCCATCTTTGGCTCAATCATTATAGAAATTGTGGCTGAATCGTAGCCTGAACGGATCTGAAACCCCTTGAGGAAATACTGAGATATCAAACGTCAATATCTCGCCTTCCCGATACTGCAACTGCGCAATGTAATAAATTGCCTTGCCTTCGATAACCTGCTGCATACTCAAATGCTGCACCTGCTGGATGTCGTTTTTGGCATTCATATTAACGATGGCACCAACCGCTTCTCTCACCCCATTTTCGTTTACTTTGAGCACGCTCACATTAACAACACCCAACGCCTTGCTGCGCGTCAAATCATACTGTCTAGCCACCTCCGGCTGGAGGAAAGTGCTGTTGAACGCGATGTAATGCACCTCATATTCGGTGCCATCCGGCGCCGCAAAAACCTTCTTCTGCTCGGCATAGGAGTCGGCGGCCATCAGCATACCAAGCATAAACAAACAGACGTGAATCCAATGATTTCTCGATAACATGACCGTTTTCTCCAGATTATCTTCGTTCGATACGATACACGGCAAACTCAGCCAACAAGTTTGGCCATATTCGCGCTAAACTTTTCTCGCGAAAGTCTGCGTTCACCACTAAACGGTTTACGATACGAATGCCTTTTTGGTCGCACAAAATTTCAAAATCTTTAAATGTGCAAAGGTGGATATTCGGCGTGTTAAACCAAGTATGCGGCAAGGTTTTCGACATCGGCATTTTCCCATTGAAGAGCAAGTACTGCCTACAGCGCCAGTGGCCAAAATTTGGGAAAGTCACGATACCTTGCTTACCTAGTCGCAACATCTCTTCGAGCATTTCATCAGGACGACGCACAGCTTGCAGCGCTTGCGTCATAATGACGGTATCGAATTGATTCTCCTGAAACGAACCGAGGCCCTTGGCGTCAAGATCATGTTCAATCACATTCACGCCATTCTCGATGCAACGCGTAATCTGATTCGGATCGATTTCGATACCATAGCCATTCACAGATTTTTCGTTTTGAAGATGGGCAAGCAAACTGCCATCACCACAACCCAAATCAAGCACCGTAGAGCGTTGTTCAACCCACGGACTAATAATCTTTAGATCGCCTCTCATAGCTCGAGCTCCCTCGCGACGCGCTGCATATAGGCGGTAAACGCCGTCATATAACGAGGATTGGGAATCAAAAAAGCATCATGCCCGTGCGGGGCATCAATCTCGCAGTAGCTTACCCGCTTGCCGGCTTTCACCATGGCCTCAACCATCTGCTCTGATCGCTCAGGCGAAAAACGCCAATCGGTACTAAACGAAACCACAAAATAACCACAGGACGCAGGCGCAAGCGCTTTTACCAGATCACCGTCGAACTCACCAGCAGGGTCAAAATAATCAAGCGCTCGGGTCATTAATAGGTAGGTATTGGCGTCAAATGTTTTCGAGAAGCGTTTACCTTGGTAATTCAGATAGGACTCAACCTCAAACTCGACACCATAATCAAAATTGAACGCTTCAGACTTTTTGATACGACCAAACTTTTCACCCATTGCCTCATCAGAGAGATAGGTGATGTGTCCGATCATGCGCGCCAACATTAGCCCTTTAACAGGGACCGTGTCGTGCTCATAATAACGCCCTTCATGAAAACTAGGATCAGAAGTAATCGCCTTCCGCGCAATCTCATTGAACGCTATGTTCTGCGCCGTCAATTTTGGAGTCGAAGCAATGACAACAGCGTGCTTTACGCGCTCAGGGTAATCAAGCGACCATTTCAATGCCTGCATTCCACCCAAGCTACCACCCACGACGGCCGCCCAAACCTGAATATTTAACACATCCGCCAGACGCGCTTGGCTTTCAACCCAGTCTCTAACCGTAACTATTGGAAAGTCAGGACCATACAGTTCACCTGTTTCCGGATCCTTGGTTGTCGGCCCGGTACTTCCTTTACAACCACCTAAATTGTTCAATGACACAACAAAAAATGTGTTGGTATCAATCGGCTTGCCCGGCCCAATGCAACTGTCCCACCAGCCTGGTTTTTTATCATCTTCCGAGTGATATCCAGCCGCATGATGATCGCCACTAAGCGCATGGCAAATCAGAATCGCGTTGGAGCAATCCGCATTCAAGGTCCCATAGGTTTCGTAAATCAGATCGTACTGCGACAGGGCTTTGCCGCAATCGAGTTTGAGTGCTTCTTCAAAATGGTGGGTTTTGGGCTCTACTAGCCCAACCGAGTCGGCTGACACGTGCGCGTTTTTCCCTGATGATTAACAGTGCAATGAGTGCGGAGTGTAAACGCGCATCACGGGCAACGCAACTTGCCGGGTAGCTAGCTAGGATGGGCGTGCAGCTGCTCGGCAATCTGATGGGTAAAGGCTTTTTGCTTTTGTAGCTGCTCAATCGTCTGCTGCATGGATTCGCAGGCGTCTCGCTTGCCTTTTTGTTCTTTCGCGAGCTCTCTAAGGTTTTCTAGTTGCTCTTGTAATCCTTGCTTCTGCTCTACCGTATATTGGAGCAAAGGCAACAATGCATCATCAGCCCAACACAGTGCCTCATGACTTAAAGCCTCATACACATTTCGCACGTCGTGAACAAACGCATTCTTGAAATGACGAATAACCAAGCTCTGCTCCGTCACGATCAGCTTTGGATTACGTCGGTATCGGTTAAAGCCCTGCTTGATCTCTACTAACTTCGCTCGATACTTCTTGATCGAGAATTCAACTGGATGAAGGTGATCTGCACTGTGGTCATTTTTGAATCGTGCATACATCGTATGCACCATTTTCTCAGCAACGCGCACCTCAACCATAAGGTCATCAAGCATGCGATCCAGTTCTGCGAATAAGCTCGTCATTGCCGAAATAAGACCCTTTGTACTCCAAGAATCTTGCATCGCGGTGCGCACACTCTCTGCAAGTGCATCAAAGCGTTGCATTCCGATCAAGTCGTTAAGAATCTCTTTTTGTGACATCATCAAGCGCCGACTAGAGCGCAAAGCGACCAACTTCTTGTAAAAGTCATTGTGTGCAATCTGGGTTTTATCAGCAAGCCGGTTTAAAGAATCTATGTCCTCAAGGCTGTCACGATAATGATCAAGATCGTCACTTGCTCTCTGAATACGATGCGTAATGACTTTTTCACTACTTTCTACAAGGGATGAAATATCGGCAATGGCAGACTCATATAAAAGCTTTTCTCGCGCATCGACCAACTGATTCATCAACAGCTTCTCAAACTTTGCCAACCCACTTTTTTGCAACAGAGCCTGGTCCTCATTGACCTTAGCCAGTAACGCCTGTTTTGCAGAGACCGGTAAGACAAAATCAGGGGCGATGCCTAAGCGACGAGCGGTATCCTGCCGAACTCGCTCGATGGACGCCGCGGTGTGCGTTTCGCCCTGAAGGTCATCCCAAAGAACATCGATTTTGTTGAGCAGTGCATAACAGCTCTTGCTTTGCTCTTCATCCGTTTTTGCAATGTGATCGGTCCACATCTGCATATCACTGGCCGTCACACCTGCGTCGGCAGAAAGCATAAATACCACTGCCTGAGCGTTTGGAATCATGCTTACTGTGAGTTCGGGCTCTGAGCCCAATGCGTTCAATCCGGGCGTATCAAGTATGCGCAGACCCTGCTCAAGCAAGGGATGTTTAAAACTAAGCTCGGCATGTCGCCATCGAGGAATAAGCACCTTCTCCGGATTCACAGGATCGCGCTCAAGAGAGCTTCCGCTGAAACCAAGCGCTCTTGCCTCACTTTCTTCAACGGAAACGACCTCCGCGACTTTTTGCAAGACCGCGGCCATCGTTTCAGGATGGTCATTTTCAATTGAGAATTCATTCCAGAGATCCACTTTCTCTTTCATCTCAGAAATGGTTAGGTTCAAACGTCGACTTTCGATTGGCAGGAGTCTTAGGTAAGACGTGTCTCGGACCCGATCATAAAACAGCTCGGTCGGACACATCGTTGTGCGTCCTGCTTTCGAGGGCAAAATACGCTGTTGAAAATCTGAAAGTAGCAAGGCGTTGATCAGCTCTGTTTTGCCACGCGAAAATTCGCCAACAAAGGCAATCGTCAACTCATCTTTCTGGAGTGCTTCACTCGCCCTTACTAAGCGATTCAGCATATCCTCTGACGCCATCTGAGTTTCAGACAACCAATGCCGATACGCGTCTATCTGCTCAAGTAAACCATGCTTCCAATTGTGGAAACTGTCTATTTTGTCGAGCGAACTAGCGTTATGAGCCATGACCATTTCAGCCTACTACCTATCTACTACTGATTACTTGAGTATAGATAGCTTTGCGAAATTCCCACGGCGCATACGTGAAATTGTGTAGCAGATCAGGTCGGTTAAGAGATCTAGAACACTAAAGCAGAGAAAAAGACATACCAAATTGCTGGCTTAGGCCATTCAAGACGATGCCCAGCACCTGCAAAACAAGAAAAACGAGGATGGGTGAAAGGTCTAGGCCTCCCATGGAAGGCAAAAGCTTACGAAACGGCGCCATCACTGGCTCACAAATTTGATTAATCAAAGCAAGTGCGGGATTTGCACTTCCCGGCGCAATCCAGCTCGAAATAATCATAATTAGCAAAGCAAAGAAATAGAGCTTTAGAACCATCCCAAGTACGAGGATCACCGTCAGCGCGATGAGCGAGCCGACTTGCGGTAACCCGCCAGCCAAAACTAGAAACTTAAGACTCAACATCACGAGCTGAAAAAGAAACGCGAAGACGATTGTCGCGATGTCGATACCACCAAAACCGGGTATCAGCCTGCGTAATGGAATAACAACAGGATTGGTCGCCTTAACGACGAACTGCGAAATTGGATTATAAAAATCGGCCCTTGATACTTGAAGAATAAATCTGAGAAGAATCACGAACAGGTATAAATAGGTAACCGTATCAAGAACAAGATTAAGAATTTGCTGCGCCATAGGAAATCAAACGTCCACGCTTAGAGGTAAATACAAAGGATATGCGAGTAAGGCTTATATTGCAGCTTACAAGCTGTTCAGTAAAGAGCAGCTCCGTTTGTTGGTTGTGGTTATAGCCTTGTCATAAAATCTTCAACAATCTCCAGCGTGATTGGTTTAGCGTAGAAATGCAGGCCTGCTTCTTCTGCTTTGGATTTCACGCGCTCCTGAAAATTAGCTGTCAGCAAAGCAATACTCGCGTCAGGACAGAGCTCCCGCAGCTTGGGAGCAACCATCAAACCGTCTTGCCCTGGCATATTCAAATCAAGGAAAATCGCTTCAAAATTCATGCTATCGCATTTTTCTATCGCCTGCTCGGCCGTATTCGCTTCTGAAATCATTACATCTTCAAAATTTTCTTCTATCAAGCTTTTCAACATCATACGAGATATCGCGCTATCATCGACTAACAAAAAATTTCTTATCATGTTTACGGCTTCAAGTAATCTTTAGAGCGCATTAGTATAGTCGGTTTTCTGCAAAGCCAAGGTGCTTTTATGTCTCATTACCATCACGTATGCTCCCTGGAAGATCTCAAAAAAGCTCAAACTTTAGGTTATGAGATTGAGGATCATGAGGGCTTCTTGGTGATGAATAACACAAACGTGTTAGCGTATCGAAATAGCTGTCCTCACATTGGTATGAATCTGGAATTTTCTGAGAACACATTTCTAGAGCCCGATGGTAGATACATTCAATGTGCCATGCATGGAGCGCTTTTTGAGATCGACACAGGGCTTTGTATTCATGGGCCATGCCTAAATCAATACCTAGAGCCTGTGCAGGTCAAGGTAGAGGATGATCAGGTTTTGGTGAGCATATGATGAGATACACCTGCAAATGGGTAATCAGTCGCGCTACTTGCACAAAGTGATAGCACAATTAAAAATATTCTGATAGCGTTCGCAGGCTAACTTTGGCTGCTTAGTGGCGAGCCAAATCATGCGCTTAGGGACCCGGCTTGTCCTGTTTGGCGCAGTATTTGAAAGAAATAAAGAGATCACAACATGCCGGCAACAGAAAACAAAACTGACGTATTTTCTACATTCGTACCTTATGAAGCTTCTGCTGACGAAGAATATATGAGCGATGCTCAGCTTCAGCACTTTAAGCAAATTCTTCTGCAGTGGAAGCAAGAGCTAATGGAAGAAGTTGATCGCACAGTGGATCACATGAAGGAAGATGCTTCCAACTTTGCCGACCCAGCGGATCGCGCAACACAAGAGGAAGAATTCAGCCTGGAGCTTCGTACGCGAGACCGCGAACGCAAACTCATCAAAAAAATCGACAAAACGATCGATGCAATCGAAGCGGATGACTACGGCTTCTGTGAATCGTGTGGCATTGAGATTGGTATTCGTCGCCTAGAGGCTCGGCCAACAGCAACACAATGCATTGATTGCAAAACCCTTGCGGAAATCAAAGAAAGCCAAGTAGGCATTTAACGGCCAACTCAGTGAAAAGGGGAGCAAGCGCTTCCCTTATTCTTATGCATGGATACATAGGACGATTTGCCCCCTCCCCTACAGGCCCATTACATTTGGGCTCTTTGCTTGCGGCTCTGATCAGTTACTTGGACGCGCGCAAAAACCAGGGACAGTGGCTAGTTCGCATAGAAGATATCGACCCCCCTCGAGAGCGAGCCGGCTCGGCAAGCCGTATTTTAAAAACTCTAGAAACCCACGGACTGGCTTGGGACCAAGACGTACGCTACCAATCTTCATGCGCTCAGCGCTACGAAGAACAACTCGCTACGCTTCTCAGCGCAAAACTTTGCTATTACTGCCCATGCAGCCGCAAGCAACTTGCTGACCGCAAGGGTGAACATTTGCCATCTTGCGGAAAATTTCACGGGGAGCAACCCAAAGACGGCGCAGTGCGCTTCCAAACTAAGCAAAAGCCGCTACAGTGGAATGATGTTCTGCTTGGCCCAAAAACAGAGAAACTAGATTCAGACTTCATCCTCAAGCGACGTGATGGCTTATATTCTTATCAACTCGCCGTGGTGTCGGATGACATCGACCAAAAGATTACTCACGTCATTCGCGGAATGGACTTACTAAGCTCCACACCGATGCAGTTAGCATTATATGATTCATTGGATTCAGCGGCACCAGAATTTGGCCACTTCCCTTTAGTGACAAATACTCAAGGACAAAAGCTTTCTAAGCAGAACCTTGCTCCCGCAGTGGACGACACAGCACCAATCAAAAATCTAGCGTTGTTAGGATCATGGCTGGGCTTTGAATTTCCAAATGGCACAAATCGACCGGAAGATTACCTGACATACTATCTGGATCAATGGGATCGCTCTCGTTTTCAGCCAAATGAGGATTATGTCATATAGGTCGCTAGCCAGAGCTGCGTTTGGTTGGTTATCATGAAAGCTCGCTGATGAATTAGAAACGCTCATGCAACGCATATTAGTCATTGAAGATGAAAACAACGGATACTCCGAACTCGTTGAGATACTAAGCGGTCATAACTTTCAGGTGGAGAACGTGCACTCCATCAATCAAGCAGTAGACGATTTCCCAATCGCATCTTTTGATCTGATCATTACCGATCTTCGCGTGTCTGGACAAGCCGGGACAGACATCATTCCACTCGCACACGAAATCCCAGTCCTCGTTATGGCGAGCTTCGCAAGTTTACGCTCAGCTGTCGAAGCAATGAAACTGGGAGCGGTTGATTACATCGCGAAGCCATACGATGAGACAGACCTACTGTCATCGGTTGAAGACATTCTCAATAAGCACTCTCACCGCTCAACTACGCAAGAACGCAGGCAATCCAAGAATGCCAGCGACATGATTTATGGCCGCTGCCAACCAATGCGAAAGGTGTTCGGCCTCATTGACAAGGTGGCTCCAACTGACGCAAGCGTCTTGATTCAAGGTGAGACAGGTAGCGGTAAAGAGTTAGCGGCCAAGGCGATCCACGAACTTAGCCGACGAAGTAATCAGGAGATCGTATGTATCAACTGTGCCGCTATCCCAGAGTCCCTGATTGAATCTGAACTTTTTGGCCACGAGAAAGGCGCTTTTACCGGCGCGGTGTCTGCTCGAGCGGGGTTAATTGAGGCGGCAGATGGCGGCACCTTATTTTTGGATGAGATTGGAGAGCTTCCACTAGACGCGCAAGCTAGACTATTGCGCGTCTTGCAGGAAGGCGAGATTCGTCGTGTCGGCTCCATCTCTTCTCGAAAGGTCGATGTCCGCTTAATTGCTGCTACGCATCGAAATCTCAAAGCGCTTTCACGCACTGGTCAATTTCGAGAAGATTTATACTATCGACTAAACGTGGTTCAAATTCGGCTTCCGCCTCTTCGGGAACGAGGTCGCGACATTACTGGCCTGGCACATCTTCTACTCAATAACTCGCTTGATCGTATGAGCAGACCAGAAGTAGAGCTGAGTTCTGATGCACTTCGCGCAATTCAAGAGTATAACTGGCCGGGAAATGTCCGGGAGCTAGAAAACGCTATCGAACGCGGCGTCATTCTTTGTGAGAACGATCTGATTACTGCTGATTTGCTGGACATCGAACCCACAGCCGCCGAGATATCCCTGAACCAAGGGTTAGTCCGCAGCAGCGCCAACCCACAACAAATGAGCAGCCATCACCTAAGCAACATCAATCGACCGCTTTCGATGGAAGACTACTTCCAACAGTTCGTTTTAGAAAATCAATCCCGCATGAATGAAACCGAGCTCGCTAGACACCTGGGTATCAGCAGAAAGAGCCTTTGGGAAAAAAGACAGAAACTGGGCATTCCAAGGCGCAAGGGCGACGAAGCCAAAAATTGATCACTTTTTGATCGTCGCGCCAAAAAAACGTCTACCAGTTCACAACATGCTGTTTTACTTAACATTCCAATGCGTTACTGACTACCTCAAAAACACGGGCAAATTACTCAAGGTAACACCAAGGTAACGCATTCACATTTGTTTTGTTACTTTAAGTACCACTAAGCCCTTATCTACGCCTTTTGGACTATCGGTTTTAGACAAGTATCTGATTTTATTGATTTTTTATCTTCTGGCACGGAATGCGCTTTAGTAGATACAAAAAATAACAATGCCTTAAACGGCTGCGATTATAAAAATAAAAATAAAAAGAGAGTCTTTTTGCAGCACAGTCCGCACAAATAAAGATAATAAAGCGGAGCGAACTGATTATTTTGAACGCCTGGCTTTTTAGCGGGTCGATTGTGTTTTCTAAGCGCTAACAATGTTAGAACTACTTTAAAGTAGCAGCATGGTTAGCATGAGCTTTTAAAATGTATTGCCGCTCTAAGCGTTCAAAGTATTCCGTTTGCCGCGTCTCAGACGCTCTTGGTCAGACACGGAAAAAAATAATAATGACTGACGGTCTTGAACTGTTCAGCATGAAAGCCCCAAACACGGATGAATGGAGCTTCATGCATATCATTTCTTCCCCCAAACATCTCTCCAACGCGCACCTACTGTATTTAGTGCGCGTTTGCCGCTAGAATTCCGGACACTTCTGAATGCATTTCTTATAAGAATAGAGGATGGCAAATTTGCCCGTAAGGATTATTCCACGCGACGAACACCCTGTTTCGCGCAAAAACATCAGCCCTAGCGCATTAAAAGTTATATATCGCTTGGAAAACTCAGGCTTTAAAGCATACTTGGTGGGCGGCTGTATTCGAGACCTTCTCCTTGGCATTCAGCCCAAAGATTTTGACATTGCTACCGACGCTCATCCTGAGCAAGTCCATAAGCTGTTCTCTAACTCAAGGCTCATTGGCCGTCGCTTCAAACTCGTTCATGTACTCTTTGGAAGAGAAATGATTGAAGTCGCAACTTTCCGAGGCAGCAACGAAAGCTCAGCCGCTCAGCAGCAAACTGCTGAAGGTATGCTAACGCGAGATAACGTTTACGGTACCATTGAAGAAGACGCGATCCGAAGAGACTTCACGGCAAACGCACTCTATTACAGCGCAACCGACTTTAAGATCTATGACTACTGCGGCGCGCTTGATGACATTCAAGCGAAAACACTCCGTCTCATTGGGAATCCAGACGAGCGCTATCGAGAAGATCCTGTCAGAATGCTCCGTGCAGTCCGCTTTGCAGAGAAACTTGATTTTGAGATAGAAGATCTT
>NZ_LWFT01001038.1:0-828 GCF_001635105.1 Oleiphilus sp. HI0079 | reverse complement strand
TGGACGGCGTAAGCATGCCTTTCAGCTCTGGTGTTTTATCTTTATCAAGGGCCAAACAAGCCGCGGCCTCACCAAGCATTTTTGATGTTGAACCGTAACCCGGATCACGATCACCGCTCACAAAACCTTTCAGCAGAGAGCCATCACGCATTTTTGCGATCACCAAGTATTTCCAAAAGCCCGCCTCACGCTCTGACTTAGATGGCCCCTCGCCGGGCGCTGGAAGAAACTTAGCCGTTAGCTTTTTGTATAAGCCGCCGGGCTTACCACCAAGCATTGCAGCCAAACCGAGCAAACCGCCAAAGCCCTTCATCCGACCAGATAAGCCCTTGCCTGTCATCATCGTCTCGTCGTAAGTAAAGTCTTTCCCGTACGGAAAACCCGCTAAAGCATGACTACGACGTACAACACGCGTGTTAATCGCGGCCATGATAAACGGCATCATGAAGCTGTCCGCGTCCTCATCGAACTTCACACTGCGCAGGTCAGGTTTATCGTCACCCGTCATGGCATCGCGCGGGTTCAGTGTGTAAGGGTTATTCAGCAATTTGAACAACGCTTTATCTTCAGCCACTTCAGCAAGCACGTTGTTTATACTGGCAATCGTACCGCCGCTCGCGCCACCCTTCATCGACTTAACACGCACTTTTACTGCTTTTGCATATTCGCCTTTTAATTCTTTGGCTTTCTTCTGAATGAAGTAGGTTCCCATATCGGAAGGAATAGAATCAAAACCACAACAGTGCACGATGCGTGCGCCTGTTTCTTGAGCACGCTCATGGTGCTGATCGATCATACGGCGAATCCATTGCGTCTCACCAGCGAGAT
>NZ_LWFT01001037.1:0-697 GCF_001635105.1 Oleiphilus sp. HI0079 | reverse complement strand
AGACTGGTCAGGGAAGCGTTGACGGGGTTAAATCTAGACGTAATGATCATGCCGTGCCCTATCGGCGGTCGTAATATTCGCCAGCTTCAAAAAGATGCTGGATCAGATCAACTTCCAGCACTTTTTGATTCCAATTCCGACGATCGATTAGTCGGAGCGGAAGCGATTATCTCTCACCTCTACAAGACCTATAAGCAATGCGAAGTACCTCAGAGTATGCGCGTTTCGGCGAAAAAGCTGAGGACTTCACGCATGAGCTCTTTGCTTCGCTTAAACGCGGGATCAAAGGCGCGTGCATCTTCGCCTGCCGCTCAACCGCTGGTGTTATATAGTTTTGAATCTAGTCCGTTTTCTCGAATTGTTCGCGAGTTGTTATGCGAGCTCGAACTTCCATACTTGTTGATCAACCTTGGTAAGCAGCAGCGCGCCGATATGGGACCAGCCAAGCTACGTTTGAACATAGGACCATACGAGCCAATCAAGAACTCAAAACGAGAGGCATTCCACAAGCAACATGGTAACGTACAGGTGCCCTATCTCGAGGATCCGAACACCGGAGCCGCCCTATTTGAATCGGCCGACATCGTAGACTACTTGAAGCGCGAATACGCTCGATAGCCTGCCTTTATTTGGTACATCGTTACCGTTTTTTGGGCGAAGTGTTACGCACTGTTTAATGCAACACTTCGTTTTAGCC
>NZ_LWFT01001036.1:0-756 GCF_001635105.1 Oleiphilus sp. HI0079 | reverse complement strand
TGGTCGCTACTTGCAAAGCTGCTAGAAACCAATGGGAACAATTTGATCCACGAAGGCCACCACTTGCCAATGCTCGAGTGGCTTGCTGCGCTACCGGAAGCTGTGAGAGCAAAATCGCCGAGATTGCTCATGCTCAGAATATGGGCTTTATTTTTCAGTAACAAAATCGAAGTAATTCAACCTCTTTTGGACGAGCTGGAGGCGCTTGTTGATCAACAGCGGATCGCAGAAGTAGAAACCAGCGCCAATGAACTAATAGACCTTCATAGCGAAATTTCGCTCATCCGCTCATACATTGCTCGGTCTCAGTCAGATCTTCGTAGCGCTCATTCACTTACCAAGCAGGTTCTTGAAGAGCTTGATAACACCAATATGCCCCTTAAATCAGTCACTTACTACGGCATTGGTCTAGACAGTTTTACAGTGGGTGATCTTGAGTCAGCAGAGTTTGCTCTAAAGTCGGCTATCGACCACGGTAAACGCGAGAAAAAGTATACCACCGTGCTTTCCAGCAGCGGCCTGCTTGGCTGGATTTACTTTTTTCAAGGAAAGCTAGACGCAGCACTTGAAACCGGCATGCACAACCAGCAATGGATTGATAGCTTACACGACCCCTCGCAACCGCGAATCATTTCTTGTTGGCAGAACAGTATTCTCGCAATGATTTACCTTGAGCGAGGCGAGAAAACCATCGCGGCGGCGTATATCAACCCCTTGTTAAAACACATCAACATTGGGACAGAACCCGGTCTGCAC
>NZ_LWFT01001035.1:0-1090 GCF_001635105.1 Oleiphilus sp. HI0079 | reverse complement strand
CGGGATTGGTTGCACTCTCCGATGAGCAGATGAGCGATGCTACTGCGCAGGGGCCTTATTCGCTAAGCGCGATTCCGTTCATGAACTATGGTCATGATGCCGTTGGGGCAGGGCTTCAACATGATTATGACGACGATGATGAAGATCAACAGCAAAATGATGAGCAGGTGGCGTATGAACTGATGGATACCGTCACTACCGTTATGGGTATTGGTCCATTGTCGAGCGGAATAGAAGCGGACATTTCGATGGAGGGTTTTCGCCGGTTTGAGGGCGTTCCCACTATCTCGCTGCTTGAAGATGGAGGTGTGCGCTTTTATACAGGTTTTCAGGTGGACCGAATTAACATGGAGAATATTCGTGTTAAGGGAAGCGATGGCCCTGCGACATTTGGCAGTATCTATATGACAGATGTCGAGTTTGCACCTGGGTCAAATTACACCATTAGGCCACATGGTAGTCGTTATTGATTTGGCTTAGCGGGGCGTTTACGTCATCTTGGTTACGGCAGATACAAATTAAATACACCCCCTCCAAGCTTGCCTCCGTTTTCAAGGGCGATGTAGCCCTGTTTCTCATTTTGGTGATGCAGCGCAGCTACTTGAGATGCGAAGTACAGGCCTAGTGAAGTGCTTCCAGTTTTAAAGTTAAGGTTGTTTTGAATATCGCTTGGTTCGAGCTTTAAGATGGATTCAGGGTAGCCTAGTCCATTGTCGTGCACGCTAATTTCAATGTAGGGGTGTGCGCAAATCTCTACTTCTCGTGCCGCAACTAAGATCTCGCTTTTGGTATAACGGCTCGCGTTGTTAATTGCGTTGTTCAGTATGCCTGATACAAGCTCCCTATCAAAATACCACGAAGCTGTGCTCGATATGTCCTGACTCAGCTTTATGTTCCTTGCTTCGAACACATTCCCATACTGCGCTTGCTGCTCCGCCACGATGTCATCTAAATAGTGCTCATCAAGGTGAGCTGAGAGCATTTTCTTATGTAAGCGGTAGACCCCAAGAAGCTGAATAAGGTCATTGTTAACGCGCTCCGTCTCGTAGCGGATAGTGCTGACTCCTAGATTGTTTTCGCTATCTTCGGG
>NZ_LWFT01001034.1:0-836 GCF_001635105.1 Oleiphilus sp. HI0079 | reverse complement strand
ACGACAAAGGTCGGGGCGATCCACGAGGCAGCCGCAAGCGCAACGCAGATTATAAAGAGCAAGGCCTTGGCGACTGTGTTGATTGCGGCATGTGTGTTCAAGTCTGCCCCACCGGCATTGATATCCGTGATGGGCTGCAGTACGAATGCATCGGCTGCGCCCTGTGCATTGATGCCTGTGACTCAATCATGGATAAAATGAACTATCCAAAAGGCTTGATCAGCTACACAACCGAACAACGACTCGAAGGTAAGTCGAGCCATATCTTAAGGCCAAAATCGATTGCTTACGCGGCGTTGCTCGTGATTATGACAGGCACATTCCTGATGCATATATTGAATCGCGTACCGCTCGAAATTGATGTAATTCGTGATCGAGGCTCTCTGTTCCAGCTCAATGGGTTGGGCGAGATAGAGAACTCTTATACCGTTAAAGTTATGAATATGACTGATGAGAATCAACGCATGACGCTTGAAGTTTCCGGCTTTGATGGTTTGAAGATTGGTACGACTTCTGAATTCGAAGTTGTTTCCGGAGAAGTATACAATCTCCCAACAATTGTCGAAGCGAAACCGTCCGATTTACCAGGCAGCAGTAATGAAATCAACTTTACCGTTCGCTCCATAGACAATCCTGAACTTGAAGCGTACTCAGAAAGTCGCTTTCTCGGATCAAAAGAGTAAATTTTATGAGTACCCAAGCAATGAGCGAACCGAAACAGAAGTGGTATCAGCAACGCTGGCTTCTCTTTGTAATGAGTGTTCCAGCTGCTTCTGTCATTCTTAGTAGTATCATGATCTACCATGCCGTAACCGGCAAAGATTCATTGGTAAATG
>NZ_LWFT01001033.1:0-772 GCF_001635105.1 Oleiphilus sp. HI0079 | reverse complement strand
GCGTTTGGTTCTTTTTCTGTTCTTGAGTCTCTAGGAGAAAGGATTCTTGTGGAATGAGTGAAACGGTCGATAGTCTAAAACAACGTTTGGTGGGTGCATTTGTCATTTTATCGCTTGCGGTAATCTTTCTGCCTATGGTGTTTGATAAGCCGCACAGAGAGGGCAATGCCGTTGTAGAGCAAGTGCCGCCAAAGCCAATGCGTGAAACGGTTGTTATTTCACGACCAACAAAACCGGATTACAAAAAAAGGGCGGTGGAATCTGAGGGAGATTCGGAATCGGAATCTAGCTTACCCAAACTTGTCGCCGTTGAGTCTGGCATGAACGAGGCGTCAGCAACCCCTGAAGTATCGCAGGTTCCATCCAGAGACATCATAGATTCTGAGAAAAGAAGCGATGTCGTTGAGAGTGCTTCCAGCAAAGCGGATAGCAAGCCACGGATTGTTGATACAAAAGTATATAGCAATGTCTGGATGGTGCAGCTGGGTACTTTTTCAAAGCAAGAGAATGCTTATTCCTTGCGAGATAGATTAAGAAAGATCGGAATTGACGGCCATACGAAGCCTATTAAATCAGGCAGTGCTACTCGCGTGTTTGCTGGCCCCTTTGTGACGAAGAAAGAGGCCTTAAGAATCAAGCGAAAACTGGATGCTGAATTCAAGGTTGATAGTCTTGTGGTATTTTTTGAAGCGTAAATTGACCGTTTGGTTAACTTAAGTCGCTGTTATCAAACAAAAAAATAGTCAATTTCTTTAGTTTGTATAGGGTTTCT
>NZ_LWFT01001032.1:0-557 GCF_001635105.1 Oleiphilus sp. HI0079 | reverse complement strand
ATGTCTGAAGAAGAAAAAGAATGCGAAGAGTGTAAACCGGGGTTGCCAGCATGGATGGGAACCTTTGCTGACTTAATGTCGCTATTGATGTGCTTTTTTGTCTTGCTACTTTCTTTTGCTGAAATGGATGTTTTAAAGTTTAAGCGTCTTGCTGGTTCGATGCGCGAAGCGTTTGGCGTGCAAAAGCAGGTTGAGCTGAATCAGGTTCCAACCGGAACCAGCGTCGTTGCTCTGGAGTTTTCGCCGGGCAAGCCGGAGCCGACTCCAATCAAAACGGTGATGCAGCAGACCACAGATCCGAATCAGACCTCTCTTGAGTTAATGTGTGATCAGCCAGTTGAGAAGGCAGCGGGAGATCAATGTGCCGAGGAGCTGAACGAGAGCGAGAAGAGTATGCTGGAGCTTCAGGAATTATTAGTCTCAACGGTCACTGAGGCGAATGAGGAAGCTGAGGATAAGGCCCTGGAGATTGCTGCGCGATTAGAGGATGAGATCTCGGATGAAATAATCGAGATCGAAACGCAGGGGCGTAAAATCGTTATTCGAGTTGAGGAGAA